>NZ_JAXHDF010000008.1:0-235978 GCF_037071985.1 Pseudogracilibacillus sp. SE30717A
AAAAAAGCCGTTTTCTTGATTGAAAACGGCTGGTTCTATAACAGATTAATTCGCTCTAATTTTCTCTAATTCGACTAAGAACTTCTCATTTAATACTTTAATATACGTACCTTTCATTCCAAGTGATCTAGACTCGATCACTCCTGCACTTTCTAATTTTCTTAATGCGTTAACAATAACGGAGCGAGTAATTCCTACTCGATCTGCAATTTTACTTGCAACAAGTAAACCTTCTTTACCATTTAATTCCTCGAAAATATGGTCTATAGCTTCTAACTCACTGAATGAAAGTGAACTGATCGCCATTTGAACTACTGCTTTACTTCTTGCCTCTAGTTCAATTTCTTCAGCTCTTCCTTGTAAAATTTCCATTCCTACTACAGTAGCCCCATATTCCGCCAAGATAAGATCATCATCATTAAAACTTTCAGTAAGTCTGCCTATAACTAACGTACCAAGTCGCTCTCCACCACCAATAATCGGAATAATTGTCGTTAAACCATCTTGAAAAAGTTCACGATTTTCATATGGAAAAACAGTATAAATACTATCTGTATCAATATTTGCAGTAGTTTCTTGAATATTAAGCAGTTCCTTTGTATATTCTTCTGGAAACTGTCTTTCCTCAAGCATTTTTTTCATACGCTCATTTTCAATTTCCTGATTAATTGCTACGCCAAGTAATTTACCTTTTCTGCTTAGTACAAATACATTCCCATTTATTACTTCTGAAAGAGTTTTTGACATCTCATTAAAATTAACCGGTTTACCTGCAGCTTTTTGCAATAATGCGTTGATTATTCTTGTTCGTTCTAATAGATTCATTACTTCCATCCTCCGTTAATGTTCATGTATTCTTATACACCACCATGTGGGATAGAATACACTCTTTGTTTTATAGTTCTATTTTTTTTCGATTTTTATAAAATAAATTGACTTAAATTTTTATCTTCTACAATATTGTTAAGTTTTTCATTTACATAGTCTGTAGTAATTTCTACTGTTTCCAATGTTATACCTGGTGCCTCAAAAGATAAATCCTCTAATAGTTTTTCTAATATAGTGTGTAGTCTTCTTGCACCGATATTATCGGAATCTTGATTTACCTGGTATGCAATTTCGGCTAGTCTATTTACAGCTTCGTCTGTAAACACAAGATTTATACCTTCTGTACTTAATAAAGCCTTATATTGCTTTAATAATGCATTAGAAGGTTCCGTTAAAATTCGAACAAAATCTTCAACTGTTAATTTATTAAATTCTACTCGAACAGGAAACCTACCTTGTAATTCAGGGATTAAATCTGATGGCTTTGCCATATGAAAAGCTCCAGCTGCAAAAAATAGTATATGGTCTGTTTTTACAGGGCCATATTTCGTAATAACAGTTGATCCTTCAACAATTGGTAAAATGTCTCGCTGAACTCCTTCTCTTGAAACGCCTGGACCTTGTTGATCTGCTCCAACAACTTTATCAATTTCATCAATAAATACTATTCCGGCTTGCTCCGCTCGATGTATCGCCTCTTGCTGAGCTTCTTCCATATCAATCATTTTCTGTGCTTCTTGCTGTGCTAGTACTTTTCTAGCTTCTTTTACCGGGAGTTTACGTTTTTTAACTTTACTCGGCAGTAGCTGCCCAAACGCATCTTGCATATTCATCCCCATTTGTTCCATACCCGAACCTTGCAACATATCAAACATAGATGGGGCTTGCTCCTCGATCTCTACACTTACTATTTGATCTTCTAACTCGCCGAGTTCTAACATTTTTTTAATTCTTTGTCTTTTTTCAAAAACTTCAGTTTCTTGTTGGTCGGTTTCTTGATTTGTTTCATTATCTTCCATATTAGAAAATAACATCTCAAATGGGTTTTTCATTGTCTTCTGTTTCTTTGCTTGTGGAACAATTAGTTGAACTAACTTTTTATTCGCTTCTTCTGTAGCTTTATCTTTTACGGCTTCCATTTTTTCTTCCTTGACGATCCTCATTGCCATCTCAACTAAATCGCGAATCATCGACTCAACATCTCTACCGACATATCCCACTTCTGTAAATTTAGTCGCTTCAACTTTGACAAAAGGGGCCTTTACTAATTTCGCTAATCGTCTGGCAACTTCTGTCTTTCCAACTCCAGTAGGACCGATCATCAATATATTTTTCGGTACTACCTCATCTTTAATTGACTCATCCAACTTCATTCTGCGATACCTATTTCGTAAAGCAACAGCAACAGATTTTTTTGCCTCTTGCTGACCGATTATATAACGGTCTAACTTCTCTAAAATTTCTCTAGGAGTATAATTCACTTCCATTTAGTAAACTCCTTCCTATCGTAAGTATTACGTTAAAACTTCAGTAGTTAAATGACCATTTGTGTATACACATATTTCACCAGCAATTTGTAATGCCGCCTGAGCAATCTCTTTTGCTGATAACTGCGGAGAGTATTTTGCTAAAGCTCTCCCTGCACTTAATGCGAAATTACCACCTGATCCAATTGCAAGTATTCCATCGTCAGGTTCAATCACTTCACCTGTTCCAGAAACTAAATACATTTGATCTTTATTCATCACAATAAGCATTGCTTCTAGCTGTCGCAACACTTTATCACTCCGCCATTCCTTAGCTAGTTCAACGGATGCCCTCATTAAATTACCATTGTATTCTTCAAGTTTACCTTCAAACTTCTCAAATAAAGTAAAAGCATCTGCTACAGAACCAGCAAATCCTGCAATTACTTGCCCTTTAAATAATGTTCGCACTTTTTTAGCTTTATGCTTCATCACAACCGTGTTACCAAGAGTCACCTGTCCGTCACCACACATAGCACTTTCTCCATTGCGTTGTATGGCAAATATCGTTGTAGCATGCATTTGCTCACTCATCATTCATCACTCCTATACAGAAGATGTCATTTTTTCAGGTTAGCTCGTGGATGACTATGCATATATACATTTCTCAGCCTATCCTTTGTTACATGAGTGTAAATCTGGGTTGAAGATAAATTCTCGTGTCCCAACAATTCTTGAACTGAACGTAAGTCGGCTCCTTCATTTAATAAATGGGTCGCAAAAGTATGCCGTAGTTTATGAGGATGCATCTCTACGGTTAAAGAAGTCTTTTTAATCATATTGTTTAATATATAATGGATCCCTCTTGTTGTTATTGGATTGCCACGAGCGTTTAAAAAAACGTACTCAGTTGTTTCCTTCGTCTTATTCAATAATTTAGGTCTTCCATCTTTAATATATGACTGTAAAGCTTCCTGTGCATATTGTCCAAATGGGATATACCTTTCTTTTCTACCTTTACCAAGAACATTTAACACTCCAATTGAAAAATCAATATTATGTAATTGAAGTCCTTTGCATTCACTAACCCGAATACCTGTCGCATAGATAACCTCAAGTAAAGCTTGATCTCTCAAGCCAAGGGGTGTATCTAAGTCATTCACCTCAAACAATTCAGACAATTCTTCACTGTAAAAGAAATTAGGAATACGTTTATTTTGCTTAGGTAATGGGACGTGTATAAAGGGATTTTGGTTAATCAGTTGTTCAGTTTCTAAAAATTTATAAAATGATCTTAGGCAAGAAAGTGTCCTAGATATTGACCGTCTGCTTAATTTACGATTATATAATTCAGTTAAAAACAATCTAACTGTTTGTGGATTAACTTCATTTAATGCAGTAATTCCTTCTGTATCAAGGAATTTATAAAATAATAAAACATCATTTTGGTAAAAGGTAATCGTATATTCTGATGCGTTTCGTTCAACTTCAAGATATTGAATAAACTTTTTAAGAACGTTATTCAAAATAGACACTCCATCGATTGTAATAGTGAAGGACGATTCAATCATAACATATAAAAAAAACAGCTTCAATAAACTTAACTAAATTGTAACAAAATTCTGAATTGCTCTTACGAAAATAAATGTTTGAGATACTATAATTTTTTTATAATATCCCAAACAGAAATATTACTCCTCTACTACCCATTAGTCAATTAAAATGCATATTAAGATTGTACATTCTCTTTATAGTCACAATTACTACATTTTATTTGCACTTGTTTTTTAGATCGTTTTTCAACTAGGTAAGATTCACATTTAGGACAACTTCTTCCGACAGGTTTATCCCACGAAACAAACTCACACTCTGGATACGTATCACATCCATAGAACACTCGATTCTTCTTAGATTTACGTTCCACAATCTCGCCTGTTTTACATGACGGACAAGTAACCCCTATCTTTTTTAATATTGGTTTTGTATTTCTACAATCTGGAAAATTGGAGCATGCCATAAATTTCCCATATCTACCCATTTTAAATACCATTGGGTGACCACACTTTTCACAATCTATTCCAGCAGGCTCATCCTTAATCTCAATTGTTTTCATTTCTTCTTCGGCTTTTTCTAAACGGATATGAAAATCTTTGTAAAAATCATCGATAATATTAATCCAACCAATTTTTCCTTCTTCGATTAAGTCTAAATTACCCTCCATTAGTGCAGTAAAATCGACATTTGTTATTTCCGGAAAATATTCATTGACAAGGTCAATCACAATTTCTCCTAATTCTGTAGGTACAAAACGTCGATTATCAAGACTCACATAGCCTCTTCTCTGTATCGTATCAAGAGTCGGTGCATACGTAGACGGTCTACCAATCCCTTGCTTCTCCAATGTTCCGACCAGTGTAGCCTCTGTATATCTTGGCGGTGGTTGTGTGAAGTGTTGATTCGGCTTAACATCTTTAAAATCAACATATTCGCCTTCTATTAAATCAGGAAGATAATTTTCTTCTTCCTGCTTTTCATTATCGGTTCCTTCAATATAAACCCTCATAAAACCTTTAAATTTAATTTTTGAACCAGTTGCTCTAAACTCAATACCATTATTCATTAAATGTACTGTCATCGTATCCATGACAGCCGGTGCCATTTGACTTGCTAAAAAACGTTCGTATATTAGCTTATATAATTTAAACTGGTCATTAGATAAAATTCCTTTTAAGGAAGCCGGTTCTCTTAGTACTGAGGTAGGTCTGATCGCCTCGTGAGCATCTTGAGCACCTTCTTTTTGTTTTCCCTTCTTTGTATAACCGACATACTGTTTTCCAAATTTGTCTTCAATGTACGCTGCAGCCTCGGTGGTAGCTGTTTCAGAAATACGAGTGGAGTCCGTACGCATGTACGTAATTAACCCCGTTATTCCCCCTGCTTTTTTTCCTAAATCAATTCCTTCGTACAGTTGTTGAGCGACCATCATTGTTTTTCTTGCCCTGTAATTTAATTTTCTAGCGGCTTCTTGTTGCAGTGTTGACGTTATGAATGGTCTGGCAGGATTTCTTTTTCTCTCACGTTTATTTACCTTTTCAATTTTAAATTGTTTGTCAGTTAACTGTTTCAAAATTTCCTTTACTTCAGTTTCATTTTTTAATTCTTGCTTTTTACCTTTTACCCCGTAGAATTTTCCAATAAAGTCATCTTTTTCTTTTAAGAAAGTTCCTTCAATTGACCAGTATTCTTCAGGAATAAAGTTTTTAATTTCATTTTCTCGATCGATAATCATTTTAACAGCTACTGATTGTACTCTACCAGCACTTAATCCTTTTTTTACTTTTTTCCATAGTAAAGGACTAATATTATACCCAACCAGTCGGTCCAAAATCCTTCTTGCTTGTTGTGCATCAACTAAATCATAATCGATTTTTCGCGGATGTTTAAATGATTCTTTTATCGCATCTTTCGTTATTTCATTAAATACTACTCTACATTCAGAGTTTTCATCCACATTTAGCGCATGGGCTAAATGCCAGGCAATCGCCTCACCTTCTCTGTCGGGGTCAGCTGCAAGATAAACTTTTTTTGCTTTTTTTGCCTCTTTACGTAATTCTTTTAATATTTCACCTTTTCCTCTAATGGTAATATATTTAGGTTTATATTGTTCATTCACATCTACACCCATTTGACTCTTAGGCAAATCGCGTACATGTCCCATTGATGCTTTCACTTTATATTTTTTTCCTAAATATCGTTCTATCGTTTTTGCTTTTGCGGGTGATTCCACAATAACTAGATAATTTGACATATTTACTCGTTCCTCCTATAAAGTTGAGGTAAATCAAGTTGTAGTTAGAAATATAACAATCCGATTATATAACGTCAATTTTAAATTTCAAATCTCCACTTATAGTAAGGAGATAGATTTGTTTTGTCAAATATAGCGATTATTTATAAATAGATTGAATGTATAAAAAAGGCCATTTATCCTTATTTTATACGGTTTATCTTGAATTAATTCTTTTTGTGATTGTTACCAGTCTTCTAGAACATCATTCGCACACATTACCAATTTTGCTCCGTCTTGAATCATTTTATGACAACCTACTGTTTGAGGGATATACGGAGAACCTGGTACAGCATAAACCTCTTTCCCTTGATCAAGTGCTTGCTCGACTGTAATTAGCGTCCCACTCTTTTCTGTCGCTTCAATCACTAAAGTCGCTTTACTTATTCCACTTATAATACGGTTTCTTTCCGGGAAATGATAACGTTTTGGGGCAATATTTGGAGGATACTCTGAAATAACAAGCCCATTTCGTACTATATCTTTAAATAAAGGAATATTTCTCTTTGGATAAATATGATCAAACCCACTTCCTAATATAGAAATAGTTTTACGATTATACTGAAGTGCAAGCTGATGTGCTAGACTGTCAACTCCATATGCTAGCCCACTGACAACTAACCAGTTTTTTTGTAATAAGGGACCTACAATGTGGAGTAATTTATTAGGAGCTGTTTTGGAAGGATTTCTAGTGCCAATTACGCTGATGGAAGGTACGTGTTTACTTAAGGATGTATCTCCCAATGTATATAATACTAGTGGAGCGTCTTGAATATTTTTTAATAAAGGAGGATACTGTTCATCAAAAATTGTCAATATGGTACATGTTTTTTGATCTCTATTAATTGCTGCTTCTAACTTATCGACATCTTTCAACCAAGTGAAAATGACATTCGCTTTTTTAATCGGAATTTTTAGAAGTTGGCTTATTTCAGAAGGTGTAAAGGAAAAAAAGGATAATAAACTTTCATCGTATGTCATTACTTTATATATCATACGACGAGTGAGAGGCGGAACGCGGTGTAAATATAGTAATCTTTCTCTGATCTCTTCCACTTATTCACTTCCATTCTATATGAATAGGAGAACCTTTTATAGGTTCTCCTTTAGATTAGCTTATCAAATATTAGTAATTTTGTTAAGAAAACATTCAAATACTTACAATTTCACCTTTTAGTGTGTTTTACACTTTTCTGCAAGGCCTGTCTCTTTTAAAAGACTGATCATAGTTTCGCCCATTTTAGCAGGTGATTCAGAGACTTTGATGCCACACTCTGTCATGACACGTTTCTTTTCTTTTGCAGTTCCTTCCCCACCAGAAATAATTGCTCCAGCGTGGCCCATTCGTTTTCCTGGGGGAGCAGTTGCACCACCAATAAATCCAGCGACTGGTTTTTTCATATTTTCTTTGATCCATCTAGCTGCATCTTCTTCTGCAGTACCTCCGATTTCACCAATCATCATAACTGCATATGTGTCTGGATCTTCGTTAAATTCTTTTAATACATCAATAAATGATGTCCCATTAACCGGGTCTCCTCCAATACCTACAGCAGTAGTTTGACCGTAACCAGCTTCGGACAACTGATGGACCGCTTCATATGTTAATGTTCCTGAACGTGAAACAACTCCAATATGGCCTTTTTTATGAATATAACCTGGCATAATACCTATTTTACATTCATCAGCTGTGATTAGTCCTGGACAGTTTGGCCCAATTAATCTAGTCTTTTTACCTTCCATATAATTCTTTACTTTAATCATATCAGTAATTGGAATATGTTCTGTAATACAAATAGTCAATTCTAGCCCTGCATCTGTTGCTTCCATAATTGCATCAGCTGCAAATGGAGCTGGTACGTAGATGATTGAAACAGTAGCGCCTGTTTCTTTGACTGCATCTTCAACCGTATTAAAAACTGGAACACCTAAAATAGTTGTGCCTCCTTTTGCTGGAGTCACTCCTCCTACGATTTTCGTACCGTATTTTAACATCTGTTCTGTATGGTCCATTCCAGCTGAACCAGTAATACCTTGAACAATTACTTTTGTATCTTTATCGACATAAATACTCATTCCGGAAACGTCCTTTCTGACTCTAAAATAGCTTTTGCGTCCAGTGTTTTATTTTAGTTTTATATTTTCGTAACAAGAAAACAATTTTTATTTTACTGCTTCTTTTACCATACTCACGATTTTCTTAGCACCATCACCCATTGAGTCTGCTGCAGTAATATTGAGACCTGATTCATTTAATAATTGTTTCCCTTTATCGACATTTGTTCCTTCAAGACGAACAACTAGAGGGATTTTTAGATCAAATTGTTTCGTCGCAGAAATAATTCCTTGTGCAATATAATCACATTTCATAATTCCACCAAATACATTCACCAAAATTCCTTTAACTTTCGGATCAGATAAAATTATTTTAAATGCTTCAGCTACTTTTTCAGGTGTCGCATCTCCTCCAACATCTAGGAAGTTTGCTGGATTACCACCTTCATACTTAATAATATCCATTGTAGCCATAGCAAGTCCTGCACCATTAACCATACACCCGATATCACCATCAAGCTGAATATAGCTTAGATCGTATTTGGATGCTTCAATTTCATTTCGGTCTTCTTCATCAAGATCACGTAATTCCAAAATATCTTTTTGACGATAAAGTGCATTTCCATCAAAATTCATCTTAGCATCAAGTGCTAATACATCGCCTTCTTTTGTAGTAACAAGAGGATTAATTTCAGCGATCATACAATCTTTTTCAATAAATGCTTTATATAGATTCACCATTAAGTTAGCTACTTTATTAATTACTTTGTTAGGAAAATTTAAATTGAAAGCAAGTCTTCTAGCTTGGAAACCTGTCAATCCAATTGCAGGATCAATTACTTCTTTGAAAATTTTCTCCGGGTTTTTAGCGGCAACTTCTTCGATTTCCATTCCGCCTTCTTCAGAGCCCATTAAAACAATTTTAGAAATATTACGATCTAGTACAAGTCCTAAGTAATACTCTTTATCAATATTACAGCCTTCTTCAATTAAAAGACGTTTAACCTCTTTTCCTTCCGGGCCAGTTTGAGGGGTTACTAAAACTTTTCCTAAGATTTCTTTTGCATAGGCACGTACTTCATCCAAATTATGTGCAACTTTAACGCCCCCTGCTTTACCTCGACCACCTGCATGGATCTGAGCTTTAACAACAGTTACGTCACTGCCAATTCGTTTTGCATATTCAACTGCTTCATCAATTGAGTATGCAACATGTCCATTAGGAACATTTACTCCATATTGCCTTAAAATATTTTTCCCTTGATACTCATGTATGTTCATCCTAAATGCCTCCGTTTAAAAAATTGACTGCAATCCTATTGTAATAAAAACAAACCAATTTCACAAAGAATAAGCTATTATTATCTCTACTGATTCATTTTTCTTATTATTAACTTAATTTTCGATCCATTTGATAAATAAATGCAAAAACTTCTGCTACAGCTTCATATAGTTCACTTGGTATCGCTTCATTTATATTTAAATTTGCTAATAATTCAACTAAAGATGGATCTTCTAATATAGGTATATCGTGTTCATTTGCTCTTTGAATAATTTCATCAGCTATTAACCCTTTCCCAAGTGCAGTAACTTTAGGTGTCATATCAACAGATCGATCATAAGATAATGCGGCTGCCTTCTTTCCATTTTCCTTCATATTCGATAATCAAACCCCTTTTTATGATTAATTTTGTCTTGTATACTTATTTGTTTTGTTCTTTTTTGCTCATGTAGTTCTTTCCACTTTATGGAGGAAAGCTGATAATTTAACTGGTTTAAATTATTATCTAATAGTTGCGTTAAACTTTTATGAACTTGGGAGTTTTTATAAAGATCGTTATAAATCGTGATAGTTACTACACGTTTTTGTATATTCATATCGATAACCGTTTCTTTTAAGTTTTGCAAATTCAGTACGAAAAGAATACGACAAAAGTCAGGATCAAGCTTCCCATCTTCTGACTTTTTCCCCTCAAATTTCATTAAAAGATCTTCATTTAATGAAAACTTTTCTCCAGGTAACTGTAAAGTAGCAATAAGTAAATGATTTGTATCTTGAACTGATTGTAATTGCATCCCATTGATAAAATGTAATAGTGGTTGATACTTTTCAATTGCTTGAGCTTTATTATCCGAAAGAAGACTGAGCAAATGTGATTTTATTGTCTGTAAATGCTCGGGTTCATCATTATTTTGAAATATATGTTTTAAAATACTTTCATCTTGTAATCCCATAATTGTTATAAATTGTTGGGCGAATGAAATAAACTGACGTTGTATGGATAAAGGATTTAAATTCCCTTTCGCCTCTTTTACCGCTGCTTCATATGTTTGGTCTTCGGTTAACGAAATAAGGAATTTAGCTAACTCTATTTGGTTTGATTGAGTGGGCTCATTTACAAGCCGAAACAATACTTCTTGAGCAGGTTTAGGTAAGCGAGGTGCCAAATGGTCTATTATTTCCTTCGTTACCATTGGTATTTGATCTGTTGTTAACCTGCCATATTTAATGTCTGAATAGTGTTTTAGGATATTTTGAGCTTGCTCTTTTAATTCTACTTCATTTTTAATAATGGACTCAAGAGCATTAGTAATCGGATTATTAGGTAATTGTCTTATTAGTTCAGAAATATAATGATTATTAACTGTATTGATATTTGGCATCGTTGTTAATGTGCGCAAAGTCTTCATAACTTCATTTGGAACAGTCGCATTAGTTTGCTTCCCTGGCATTGGTTCCATTTTCATTAATAACTGCTTAAGTAAATTGGACAGAATTTGCTCCGTCTCATTTCCTTGTGAAGAAGCAGGAAGAGCTTGCAATAGATTTGTCATTATCTTTGTTAATGATTCAGTTGAAGCTGTATGTAGTGCTTGATATGTATTTTCTGTTATCGGTAATCCGTTGCGAATCATTTTTTTAAGCAAAGATATGGATTCGTGAGTAGAACCATTCGACTCAATAATATTAACTGCACGTGCAATTTGGGTTTTATCAAATGGAATTCTTGCATTTGTTAATACTTCAATTAAGTTTGTGATGGATTTAGTCGGTTTAAAGCCTAATAATCTTGCTAAATCATTGATATTCTCACTGTGATTATTTTTGTAATCACTAAGCACTTTTAATTGAATTTGTTGATCCTTTTCCTGTACTTGGAAGTAATAGCTATCTCCAGCTCGTAATGATGTAGTTAATTCAGCAACTAATCGATGGGCCCCTATTTGAATTTCGGCTTTATTATGTGGAAATAATTTCACTATATTTCCTTGGATAATTTGTCCTTTTCTTAGAATAAGTTTCGGTTCGGTCTGGATTGCTCCAAATCGATCACGGAAAATCTCAGTAACCGGCAATTACTTTACCTCCTTTAGGACATTTTTTCATATGTATTTTGAACGGGAGAAAAACTCTTTCGATGATGTTCGGTTGGTCCGTACTTTTTTAATGCTAAGAGATGTTTTTTCGTTCCATAACCTTTATTTTGCTTAAAATCATACTCAGGGTACATATCATGCAGGTCAACCATTATTTTATCCCTAGTGACTTTTGCTAAGACGCTAGCAGCTGCAATAGCTAAGCTTTTTTCATCTCCTTTTATAATCGCATGTGTAGAAAAAGGGAAATCCGATAATTTTACTGCATCAATAAGTGCTACTTCAGGATGTCTATGTAAACTGTTTAATGCATTACCCATAACTTGTTTAGTTGCTTGAAAAATATTGAGTTCATCAATATGTTGTGCAGATAAAGTAGAGATTGAATAACTAATTGCATGTTTAATAATTGCTTCAAATAATAACGATCGGTCTTTTTCAGTCATTTGTTTTGAATCATTTAAACCAAGTGGTTTGAAGTCTCTTGGTAAAATAACTGCTGCAGCTACAACAGGTCCCGCTAACGGTCCTCTTCCGGCTTCGTCAATTCCTGCTAAGTAGCAATCATCTCTCAAACGAAACTGATCATCAAAAGCCAATTTATTTTGAACTTCTTCTGCCAATCGTTTTTCTATTTGTCGCTTTTTATCATATTGAGCAATTAGGCGCTGAACACCTTTTCTACTATCGCTTCTAAGCAGATCAACTACTCCCTCATCAAATTGTCCTGATTCAAGCTGTTTTTGTAATATATGTATAGGTGTTTTATTCATGATTTATCTCCTTATTATGTATATCGGATATCTTTATAATAATATAAGAAGGTGTGTTCAGACTTTATGTCTCACACACCTTCTTTCGGTATTTCTAATGTTATTTCTCCTAATCTTCCGGTTCTGAAATCTTGCAAAACAATATCAGCAACTTTATCAAAGTTTACATGACCGCCACTTTCAAGAGCACCTCGATTTTTACCAATATGTTCAAACGTATCCCACATCTCGATATGCTCTTCAAGCTTATATCGTGTAAATAGACATTGAGGATAATGCTCCGCTAAATATGTAATGACAAACGCGGCAACATCTTGAGTAGGAACTAATTCATATTTAATCGTCCCAATTGCTGCTAATTTCATTCCAATGGATTCTTCCTCAAATTTTGGCCAAAGAATACCGGGAGTATCAAGCAGCTCAAATTTTTCTCTTACCTTTATCCATTGCTGCTGCTTCGTAACACCGGGTTTGTCTCCAATTTTCGCTATCCGTTTGTTAGCCAACCGGTTAATCAAAGTAGATTTCCCCACGTTTGGAACTCCAGCAATTAAAGCACGAACAGATCTCTTCTGTATTCCTTTTTCCAATCTTTTTTTCTGTTGCTCCATCCCTTTACTAGTAACAAGTTCAATCACTTTAGAAATATCTGAGTTATTGTTTACATTGACTGCGAGACTTTCTATTCCTTGGGTGTGAAAGTAATGTACCCATTCTTCCGTTTTCGCCGCATCCGCCAAATCATTTTTCATCAATAAAATAATTTTTTGTTTATTTTGTATTAATTCTTGCAACATCGGATTTTGCGAAGCATGGGGTGCACGGGCATCTACAAGTTCTATAACTACATCTACTAATTTTAAATTTTCATTTATTTCCCTTCTTGCTTTCGCCATATGGCCCGGAAACCATTGTATCACTATTGTCACTCCTATTCTTTGACTAAATGCATTCGTTCAAAAGGCCAATAAACAAGATTAGTTTTCCCAACAATTTGATCGATACTTATTAATCCAATTGAACGACTATCGGTTGAATTGCTACGATTATCCCCTAAAACCAATACATACCCTTCCGGTATAACATTATGGTGACCCGGTAACATCTCTAATGTAAAATCATTCGTGATGATCGGATAAACAATCGGCGTATTTTCATTATGGTGAAGAAATGGCTGATCTACTTTTTCTCCATTAATATACAAGATGTTATCCTTTACCATTACATGTTCTCCAGGAAGTCCAATGACACGTTTTATAAAATCTTTTTCCTCTGATGCATGAAAAATAACAATATCAAAACGGTCGGGATCCTTAACATAATATATAAATTTATTAACAATCATTTGGTCACGGTCGTAAAGAGTTGGTTGCATGGAGGGCCCATCAACAATTATTGGGGAAAAAAAGAACTTTCGAATTATTAATGCTAAAATGAGTGCAATAATAAATATCTTCAGCCAATCCGAAGATTCATCTGTACCTCTATTGGATGACATATTTTCCCCCTCCATTAATACATTTTATATCTTCCATTATTGTAATGTAGCAAGAATGATTTTGCCAATAATTATAATAACGTCATATAAATGTAAAATAAATGATGTAAAAACAAAACAATTTGACGATAGTTTGTAAATTATCTTTTTTTTAATGATTGAGCGCCTATATTACCAAAAAAGGAGCTTGCACATAGCATAGCTCCTTTTTCTTGTATTTATTATCTTCTCTCTTTAATACGTGCCGCTTTACCGCGTAAGTTACGGATATAGTACAATTTAGCGCGACGTACTCGTCCACGACGTGTAACTTCAATTTTATCAACACGTGGTGAATGTAATGGGAAAGTACGCTCCACACCTACACCGTAAGAAATTTTTCTTACTGTAAATGTTTCATGAATTCCACCATTTTGTCTTTTAATGACGATCCCTTCAAAAATCTGAATTCTTTCTCTCGTTCCTTCTACTACTTTAGCGTGAACTTTTACAGTATCACCAGGACGAAAATCAGGATGGTCTGTACGCAATTGATCTTTTGTAATCTCTGAAATTAGATCTTGCATGTTCTTTCACTCCTTCCAAACTAATGCTCTTACCTTAAAAAGTAGGTAGCGGAACATCGTTTTCAAGCTTAAACGAATTAAGCACATTTTATAATATACCATAAGATTGGTAAGGTAACAACTAAAATATATACAAATAATTTTAAAAGAAAATTATCATACGATATAATCGATTCTTCAACTAAGCAGTATTAAACAAATCCATTATTCATCATTTTTTATCTCTTCCAATAAACGCAATTGTTCTTCGTTTAACTGTAAACTTTCAAGTAAATCTAGTCGGCGTTCATACGTTCTTCTTAGGGATTCCTTCATCCGCCAACGATCAATCTCGGCATGGTGACCTTGTAATAAAACATCAGGAACCCTCATCCCTTTAAATTCAGCTGGTCTTGTGTAGTGAGGATGTTCTAAAAGACCAGTCGAAAACGAATCTTCTTTAGCCGATTCGGTATTCCCTAATACGTTTGGAAGTAGTCTAACGACACTATCAACTACAACTAAGGCTCCTATTTCTCCGCTTGTTAAAATATAGTCACCGATTGATATCTCATCTGTTACTAGAGATGTTCGAATTCGTTCATCATAGCCTTCGTAATGGCCGCAAATGATAATAAGATGGTCTTCTTCAGCTAATTCCTCCGCTTTCTTTTGTGTATATGTTTCTCCTTGAGGACACATTAAAATGACACGAGGAGTTGTCTTTTTATCTTTCGTAATATGTTCTACAGCATTAAAAATTGGTTGGGGAGTTAATACCATACCTGCTCCTCCACCATATGGATAATCATCGACTTTTTTATGTTTATTCGTAGAAAAATTTCGAAAGTTAATTAGGTTATAGTTAAATTGCTCTTTCTCTATTGCTCTTTTTAAGATAGAACTATTAAATGCCCCATCAAGCATTTCTGGAAATAATGTTAAAATATCAATTTGCATCAATCTATTAATCCTTCCATTAATTCTATTATAACCTGTTTTCCTTCCACATTTACGTCTTTTACAACCGGTTCAATATAAGGTATTAAAATTTCTTGATTGTTTTTTCCCCGAATCACCCATACATCATTTGCACCGGGAGATAGGATAGATTCTATTATACCTATTTCTTCTCCCTCTGTAGTAACAACATTACAACCTATAATTTGATGATAATAGTATTCATTTTCTCCTAAAGGTTCTTGTTGTTCTTCTTTTATTTTTAATTCTACCCCTTTTAAATGTTCAACATCGTTAATCGATTCATATCCTTCAAATTGAAGTAATAAAAAGCCTTTATGTAATCGCATTCCAGCTATTTTTAACGTAATTAATTCATCATCATGATTAGTTAAATAGACTGTTGATCCAAGTTTAAATCTCTCTGGGAAGTCAGAAATCTGTTTTACTTTTACTTCTCCTTTAATTCCATGGGTATTTATTATTTTACCAATTACAAACATATAATCACCTATTTATTATCAATTCTTTCCACAATATTGTCTTTAATTACAATCGACTGATTACCGACTAGCTCTTCCCAATTCGCCCCAACTTTAACGTCGATAATTGCATCAACTTCCTGTTCAATAATCTCACTACCAATATCTAATAAATCTAATTGGTCCAATTTAAAGTCTAAAATAGTTATTTTATCTTTACGAGCGGAAATCTCGTGTTCAAAGCGTTCCTTAATATTATGCTTAGAATTACCCAACTTGTTTATAAGTTTTCTTTGTTCAAACAGTAATTGTTGACATTCCCGTTCTAACTGAATTTTATTTTGTTCAAATTTTTTTCGTAAGTTATCTTTACTCTTTTCTGTTATCACTTGTTTGATCTGAATTCTCTTAATAATTTGCATCTTTGATCCTCACTCTCTAACAGAATTCTAGAAAATGCAAAAAATATCGATCATTGACAGTATGACATAAATGATGGGGATGTAAACTACATGTAGAGTTAATCGATAATTTTTTTGGGGAGTTAAAATTGAGGAAATAAAATACGAGGGAAAAGGTAATCCTTTTCCCTTGCAGTTTTACATTATATCCAAATAAACCCGTTTATTAGTTTCTTGGCGGGCAGAATAGACAATTGTACGAATGGCTTTAGCGATTCTGCCATTTTTCCCAATCACTTTTCCGACATCGTTCTCGTTAACAGTTAAATGGTATACAATCTTGTTATCTTCTTCCCGTTCATTCACTACAACATCCTCTGGATGATCTACTAACGGGGTCACGATTGATTCAATTAAAAGTTTCATGTAATCACACTACTTTACTATTGATTTTTCGCATCGTGAAATTTTTGCATAATGCCTTGTTTAGAGAATAAATTGCGTACTGTATCACTTGGTTTTGCACCTTTTTTCATCCAGTCTAACGCTTTTTCTTCATCAATGTTAACTGCTACTGGATCTGCTACAGGGTTATATGTTCCAATTTGTTCAATAGAACGTCCGTCACGTGGTGAACGAGAATCTGCTACAACAATACGGTAAAAAGGGTTTTTCTTTGCACCCATTCTTTTTAAACGAATTTTAACTGCCATACTTACACCTCCTATGTTTCATCTAGCACCTTACTTATAGTAACATGGATCATTTTATCTGTAAAGTGTTTTTACATGACAGGCTACATAAAAGGTAATTGGAACCCTTTCCCTTTTTTACCTTTCTGCATATTAGTCATCTGTTTCATCATCTTTTTCATCTCGTTGAATTGCTTCAGCAAACGATTTACTTGGGATACATTGGTCCCTGATCCTTTAGCAATTCTTCTCTTTCTACTAGCATTCATAATTGATGGATCTTGCCGTTCCGCTTTCGTCATTGATTGAATGATTGCCTCTACGTGGACAAGTTGCTTTTCATCGAATTGAATGTTTTTCATCCCCTTCATCTTGTTTGCTCCAGGGATCATTGCCAATAAGTCCTCCAGTGGACCCATTTGTTTCACCTGACTCATTTGGTCAAGAAAATCATCGAATGTAAAAGACATTGTCCGCATTTTCTCTTCTAACTGTTTGGCTTTCTTCTCATCGATATTTGCTTGTGCTTTTTCAATAAGTGTTAGAACATCCCCCATACCAAGGATCCGTGATGCCATCCGTTCTGGGTGAAATTCTTCCAGCTCATCTAACTTCTCACCCATACCGATAAATTTAATCGGTTTATCTGTAACAGCTTTAATCGATAATGCTGCTCCACCACGAGTATCACCGTCGAGCTTTGTTAACACTACTCCTGTTAAATCCAGTTGTTCGTTAAAACTTTCTGCAACATTCACAGCATCTTGTCCTGTCATTGCATCAACAACAAGAAAGATTTCATCTGGTTTAACGGCGTCTTTTACTTCGGTGAGCTCTTGCATTAATTCACCATCAATGTGTAATCTCCCTGCAGTATCAATTAACACATAGTCTAAATGTTCTTCCTTAGCATATTCAATCGCTTTTTTACTAATTTCAACAGGACTTACATCTGTCCCCATCTCAAACACAGGCATATCCAATTGCTTACCGAGTGTTTGCAGCTGCTTAATCGCAGCCGGACGATAAATATCACATGCAACTAGTAATGGACGCTTGTTATATCGTTTTCTTAGTAGATTAGCTAATTTACCTGTTGTCGTTGTTTTACCCGCACCTTGTAGTCCTGACATCATAATGACAGTGGGAGGTCGATCACTTGCGGCAATTTTGCTTTGATCCCCACCCATTAATTTTGTCAACTCTTCTTGGACTATTTTAATAACTTGTTGACCTGGCGTTAAACTTTCCATTACTTCTTGACCAATAGCTCGTTCCTTAATCTCATTAATGAAATTTCTTACTACTTTGAAGTTAACGTCAGCTTCAAGAAGAGCAAGTCGTACTTCCCTCGTCATTATTTTTACATCTTGTTCACTTACTTTTCCTTTACCTGTTATCTTTTTTATCGTTTCTTGTAAACGACTTGATAATCCTTCGAATGCCATAGAAGGTATCCTCCTAGTCTATTTTCTGTATCTGATCGATTAAGATAATTAGTTCTTCTGAACGTTCCATTTTAACAACTTTTTCTTTTAATTGAGATAAGAGTTCTTGACGTCGAAGAAATTTCTCATATAATTTAAGAGTTTCTTCGTACGAATTTAGTAATTGTTCCGTCCTTTTAATGTTATCATAAACAGCTTGTCTTGACACGTTACTATCACTTGCAATTTCTCCTAAAGAATAATCTTCACGGTAGTATAATTCCATGTACGTTTTTTGTTTATCAGTGAGCAATAAATGATAGAAATCATATAACATATTGATTCTTGTCGTTTTTTCAAGCATGTACTCCATCCTTTAATTATCTTCTTCCAACATGTCAGCAAATAGGCCATATACAAATTTATGAGCATCAAATTGTTTCAAATCATCAATGCCTTCACCAAATCCAACTAATTTCACCGGTATGTTTAACTCATTTCGAATCGCTAGAACAATTCCACCTTTTGCTGTACCATCTAACTTAGTAAGAACGATGCCTGATACTTTTGTAGCATCTGAAAAAGTTTTGGCTTGACTAAGTGCATTTTGTCCCGTCGTACCATCTAATACGAGTAAAACTTCATGGGGCGCATTTGGAACTTCTCTTTCAATTACACGGTGGATTTTTGCAAGTTCATTCATTAAATTTACTTTATTCTGTAATCGACCAGCTGTATCACAAATTAACACGTCAGCTTTACGCGATTTTGCAGCTTTAATCCCATCGAAAATAACTGCAGCAGGATCACTTCCTGCTGATTGTTTAATGACTTCGACTTCCGCCCGTTTCCCCCATTCTTCCAGCTGTTCAATCGCACCAGCACGAAACGTATCACCGGCAGCCAATACAACGTTTTTTCCTTCGTTTTTTAATTGAGCTGCTAACTTTCCAATGGAGGTTGTCTTCCCTACTCCATTCACACCTACAACAAGAATTACTGTCAATTCATCGTTTTGAATATTTAACTTTTCAATCGACTCATCATCATCTCCATAGTAGATTTCAACCAACTTTTCGGAAATAACGTCTTTAACTTCAATTGTATCTTTAATATTTCGGCGTTTAACTTCGAACTTTAATTCATCGATTAAATCCATGACGGTTGATACACCAACATCGGACATGATAAGAGCTTCTTCTAGTTCTTCAAAAAACTCTTCATCAACTTGTCGATAACGGGCCATTAAATCATTTAATTTATTCGTAAATGATTGTCGTGTCTTTTTCATTCCCTCTTTATAGGATTCAGTTTCTTCTACATTTTTGCTAAATCTATTTTTAAGTCGATTAAAAAAACTCATACTGTAACTTCCTTTCTATCCCTTATGTTGCTTTTACTAAATCACTTGTATCTTCAAGCTTTACAGAGACGAGCCTTGAAACTCCCGATTCTTGCATTGTCACTCCGTATAGCGCGTCTGCTTCTTCCATTGTTCCTTGTCTATGTGTAATAACAATGAACTGCGTATCTTTACTAAAGGTTTTCAAATAACTTCCGAATCTGGCGACATTAGCCTCATCTAGTGCAGCATCTACTTCATCCAGAATACAAAAAGGTACTGGTCGAGCTCGTAAAATAGCGAAAAGAAGGGCAATTGCTGTTAAAGCTCTTTCACCACCAGATAGCAAACCGAGCGTTCTTAACTTTTTACCTGGAGGTCTAGCAACGATCTCGATGCCAGTCTCTAAAATATTATCTGGATCAGTTAGCGTAAGTTCGGCATGACCGCCGCCAAATAACTGTTTAAAGACATCCGTAAACGCTGTCTGTATTTCTGTAAACATACCGGTAAATCTACTCGTCATTTCTTTATCCATCTCTTGAATAACAGAATACAATGTTTCTTTTGCTTCTACTAGATCTTGCTTTTGTTCAGATAAAAAGACATACCGTTCAGATAATCGCTCATATTCTTCAATCGAACCTAAATTTACTGTACCTAGTTGTTTAATTTCTTGTTTTATTGCTTTTACTTGTTGAGAGGCTACCTGGACATCTTGAACTTTCTCATATTGTTGTGCCGCCTTTTCGTACGTCATCGTATATTCCGTCTGTAAAAGAGATAAATGATTCTCTAATGATACATCTAACCTGTTCGCTTGCACTTCTTTATCTTGAACTTTACGAACAAAGTCCTCATGTAACTTATATATTTGCCTTATCTCTCTTTCTTCATCCTCAGATAATTGAACCTTTTGATCCCGTTCTACTCTTTTATTATCTATCATCTGAGTAGTCTCTTCACGTTTCTCTCGTTGCAAGAGAATACGTTGCATCAAATCATTCTCTTTGTTTTCAGATTGCTCCAGTTCATCTAATTCATTCAGTTGGGCATCGATTTGTTCCAATTCATCTCTATGTTCACTAAGTTGGTTGGAAAAATTATGTATTCTATCCTCAACACTCTTTTTCCTTTCTTCTAATTCTGCTAATTTTACTTGCAACTCATGTAATCGTGTCTCAAGATTTCTTTTGTTATCTTCTATATTTTTTTCCTCAGCAGTTCGTTTTTCAATTCGTTGTTCTGTTGCTTTAATTTGATTGTTTACTGTTTCTAATTTTTGTTGTATTTCTTTCAAGTTAACATGAAGATTACTTGTATATTCCTTTTCTTGTTCTTTGCTTATACGATAAGATGCTAATTCATCAGTTATAGACTGACATTTAATAGCAATATCATTATGTCTTGCCTGTTCACCTTCTAGATCTTCTTTTAATTTCTTAAGCTTTGCTTCTAATGTTGTTATATTCGCTTCATCATCTGCAATCATTTCTCGTTGTACATCTATTTCTTTCATAAAAGATTCTTTTCGTTTTGTAAACTGTTCCAACTTCTCTGTTAATAAGGTTATCTCTTTTTCCCTAGTAAACAATGATTGATTAGCTTTTCTTTTTGCACCTCCAGACATTGATCCGCCTGGATATACAACATCCCCTTCTAACGTAACAACACGAAATTTTCTGTTCGTCAATCTTGCCAGTTGATTAGCGCATTGTAAGTCAGTAGCTAAAATGACGTTGCCCATTAAATGCTCTACTACTTTTTGAAACTCCGGTTCTACTTTTACTAAATTACTAGCAATACCGATAAATCCTTGCTGTTTATCTAATTGAGTACAAATAGATGCAGGGATCTGCCTGGCTTCGATAGATTCTAAAGGCAAAAACGTTGCCCGACCTTTGTTTTCTTTTTTTAACCAATGTATGACATTTCTCGCAACTTCATCGTTTGGCACAACTATATATTGAGCTTGTGCCCCTAAAATAGTGTCTATAGCTGTCATATAATCTGTAGGAACATCAATTAAATCAACGACAGCCCCATGAATTTCGGTCAAAACATCTTCCTTACTTGCCTTGAGAATTTCCTTTACTCCATAAAAGAATCCTTGAAAGCTATCTTTCATTTCTTCTAACATTTCTTTTCGCGAAATGATCTTAGCTATTTGTTCATTACCTTCGTACAGCCTTTTTTGCATCTCTTCAAAAGTAGTCCGGGATGTTAGGACTTGATGTTTTACATGCTCAATTTCTTTTTCTGTAACAGTTATTTTATCGATAAGGGATGTAATATTAGTTTCCGATTGATGGAGACTTGTAATTAGTGTTTGTTCCTGTTTCTGAAGTCGTTCATAATCAACGGATTCATCTTTCGTCTTATTTTCGGCAGTCTCTAATTGTCTTTTAATTGTATTTAAATCACTTTGTAAAACTGCTTGTTTATTTAGATGTTCAATATAGTCTGATTTTAGATCTTCTATTTCTTCTTTAATTTCGTCAAGACCTTCATAAAGATTAGATTCAATTTGTTGAATCTCATCAGTTGCTTTCATGATTGTATTGTTTACTTCCGCTAATACAGTCTTCTCTTGTTGAATATGTTGTTCAATCTCGTTAATCCGTTCCATTTTCAATGTTTTTTCCTGAATTAACTTCTGTTTATTTTCAGATAAATGTTTAAACCGCTCTTTTAAAACATTTCTCTTTCCTTCAAACTGTTCAAGCTGCTCTGTTACAACTACCAGTTCATTTTGCAAGGATGTAATTTCATTATCAAGTTGCTGTATTTTTTGGCGTTCTTCAGTTAACTCTGCTTCTCTTTTTTGAATAGCAGTTTTCTTTTCTACTTCTAATAATTTCTCTTTTTCAATTTCTTCTAATAAGAGTTTCCATTTTGAGTGTAATTGCTCTATTTCTGTTACTAATAATGCAATTTCATTTTTTTTCAGATCAGCTTTTTTTGCTTTATACTCTTTTGCAACAGAGGCTTGTTTTTTTAACGGTTCAATTTGCTGTTCAATTTCATGGATGATATCTTCTACACGGTCTAAGTTATCTTCCGTTTCCGTTAATTTAAATTTAGCTTGATTTTTACGTTGTTTGTATTTTAATACCCCTGCCGCTTCTTCAAATATAGCTCTTCTTTCTTCTGCTTTAGAACTTAAAATCTCATCTATTTTTCCTTGTCCAATGATAGAAAAAGATTCTCGTCCAAGTCCGGTATCCATAAACAAATCGACAATATCCTTTAAACGACAAGATTGTTTATTAATAAAAAATTCACTTTCACCAGACCGATATACTCGTCTAGTTATATTGACTTCATGAAAATCAATTGGTAATTTTTCTCCATCATTATTTAAAACAAGTGAAACTTCGGCAAAATTTAATGCATTTCTCGTATCACTACCTTGAAAGATTATATCTTCCATCTTTTTTCCCCGTAATGATCTAGCCGATTGTTCTCCTAATACCCAGCGAACAGCGTCAATAATATTACTTTTCCCGCTTCCATTTGGACCAACAACTGCTGTCACTCCTGAAACGAATTCTACTTGAATACGTTCAGCAAAGGATTTAAATCCAACCGTTTCTAAACGCTTTAAAAACATATTCATTCTCCTTATTTAAAAGCTAGACTAATGAAAGCCGTTGTCGAATTAATTTAGCAGAAGTGAGAAACATTCCTATCTGCATTGTGAAATTTTTGTTATCTTTTTATTTCGTTTCTAAAAGATTTAAAAGGGTTGTGTTATTATATCTATCATTGTAAACTAAAACTATACTATTTTATATACTTATTGATTATACTGTGAGGTGCTTGAATGGATCTTGATAAACCGTCACCGGAAAACTTGAAATACCTCCTTGAACAATTAGGAGATAAATTAGGTGTCGCGAATAGAATATTACTCGATGAAAAAGATTATGATTTAAATCGGTACGATGATTTAAAGTTTTTATATGATCATGTTGTAAAGTCAGGTACGTTGAGTCCTGCTGAATCTCATGCATTCATCGATGAATTACGTTCTGTTAGAAAATCCTAACATATGAAAACCTAAAAGTCTGGACACTTTATAAGGGCAAAATTGACTAATCACGTACTCTTTTTCCCTATAAAAGTAGTACAGATTTTTTTATTTCTCATTTTTAGAAAGTTCTTCTAACATTCGTTTAGCAGCAAATTGTTCTGCGGTCTTTTTAGAATTCCCTGTCCCTTTAGTCCGTTTTTCACCATTAATGATTACCTCTGCTACAAATTCTTTACGGTGTGCCGGGCCTTTTTCTTCAATGATTCGATATTGCAACGAATTGCCTCTTTCTTGTTGAATGACTTCTTGTAACTTTGTCTTATAATCCATCACATACGAAAAAGCATCAGTATTTATATTGGGAAAGATATGACGTTCCAAAAAGGCTTGACATACATTCATTCCTTGATCCAAATATAACGCGCCTAAAAAGGCTTCAAAAACATCTGCAAGCAATGCCTGCCGTTTCCTGCCTCCAGTTCTTTCTTCCCCTTTACCTAATAAAACATATTGACTGAATTCAAGTATTTCTGCAAAATGGAATAAAGATTCCTCACAAACGATACTTGCTCTTAATTTTGTCATTTCACCTTCAGTCATTTTGGGAAATTTATTATATAAGTAGTCAGAAACAGCAAGTTCAAGGACTGCATCTCCTAAAAACTCCAGTCGCTCATTGTCAGCTAAATGCTTTCTATGATGCTCATTCACATATGATGAATGTGTAAAAGCCTGTATCATTAATTTTTTGTTAGAGAGAGTGATATTTAATGCTCTTTCTAGCTCTGCTACATCCATACGTGTGCTCCTTCTTTAAATAAAGTGAAAAGTCCCGCACATGCGAGACTTAAATTTGTGGTAGTTACAAAGTGCTCTTATGTATACTACTAATATTTTGTATAATAACAGTTTTTATACGTAAATTACTGCTTGTCTTCTATATAGTTAACAGCATCACCAACAGTGTTGATGTTTTCAGCTTCTTCATCAGCAATTTCAAGATCAAACTCATCCTCTAATTCCATGACAAGTTCAACAACATCTAATGAATCTGCTTCTAAGTCATCTCTAAAAGAGGCTTCCATTGTAATTTGTGACTCTTCCACGTCTAGTTGTTCAACAATGATTTCTTTTACTCGTTCAAATACGTCTGACATTTCTTTCACCTCCCTTCAATAGTATATGTGAAAATAAATAAAATTACTAGTTAAAATCTACTTACATAACCATACCACCGTCTACGTGAATCGTCTGTCCTGTAATATATTTCGATTCGTCTGATGCCAAAAAGCAAACAACATTTGCAATATCTTCTGGTTCACCTAGCTTCTCTAGTGGTATCGTAGCTAAAATTGTATCTTTTTGTTCATCTGTCAAAATATCTGTCATATCAGTGGTAATAAAACCAGGAGCAACAGCGTTAACTAAAATGTTTCTAGTAGCCAGCTCTTTTGCAGTTGATTTCGTTAATCCAATTAACCCTGCTTTTGCTGCAACGTAATTCGCTTGTCCCGGATTTCCGCTCACACCAACAATTGAAGCGATATTAATAATTTTTCCGTAACGTTGCTTCATCATTTGTCTCGTTACTGCTTTTGTACATAAGAAAGCACCTTTTAAATTCGTCTCAATTACTTCATCGAATTCGTCTACTTTCATACGCATTAATAGGTTATCTCTAGTGATCCCAGCATTGTTCACTAGTATATCCAGACGACCAAATTCTTTTACAACTTCTTTAATCATTTTTTTCACTTCATCTTCGTTCGAAACATTCGCTTTAATTTTAATCGCTTTAACACCTAATGTTTGCAGCTCTTCGACAACTTCAGTCGCTTTCTGTTCATTTCCTGCATAATTAACTGCTACATGGACACCTTTTTTTCCTAATTCAATCGCTATAGCTCGTCCAATTCCTCGTGACGAACCAGTTACTAACGCTACCTTGTCATGCAAAGACATATTATGCATCCTCCTTATACCACGTTAAAAATGCAGATAAAGAAGCAGAGTCTTCGACTGCAAATGTTTTTACTTTTCGATCTATCTTCTTAACTAATCCACATAATACTTTACCTGTACCTACCTCAACAAATGCGTCTATATCTTCGGACAACATGTTTCGAATCGATTCTTCAAACCGTACAGGGGAGTATAACTGTTTAATAAGTAACTGTTTTATTTCATTTTTATTTACTACTGGTTTTGCTGTAACATTTGCATATACAGGAACATTGGCATTTTCTACATCGACATTGTTCAATGACACCTGAAATTCATCATTAGCAGGCTGCATTAATCGAGAGTGAAAAGGGCCACTTACATTTAACGGTAACACTCGTCTAGCACCAGCTTCTTTTAATAAAGTTTCTGCTTGTTCGATCCCGCCTTTAGATCCAGAAATAACGATCTGACCAGGGCAGTTTAAGTTAGCAATATCAACAACTTCATTTTCAACGATTTTCTCCAATTCTTTTTCAATGGATGCTTCATCCATCCCTAGAACAGCTGCCATCGTTCCTTTTCCCTTTGGAAATGCTTGTTCCATCAATCTGCCTCTTGTAGCGACTAGAGGTAGCGCTTCTTCTAACGTAATTGCTTGTGCTGCAACTAAAGCACTGTATTCTCCTAAACTATGACCAATCGTCGCAACTGGTTGAATATTTTCTTTTGCCAATAACGTAAAAGCGGCAATACTACTTAATAATAAGGCTGGCTGTGCATTTTCTGTTTCAGTTAATGCTTCTGCCGGACCTTGAAACATAAGATCTGTAATATTTTTATGTAAAACCTCATTTGCTAATATATATAATTGCTTTACTTCTTCGTGTTGGTTATAGAAGTCTTTTCCCATGCCGACCACTTGTGAGCCTTGACCAGGAAACATAAGAGCAATCTTTTTCATATTAATCCTCCTCGACTAAATCTAGTGTTTTGATTGTTTTTTCAATCGTTTGAATCACTTGATTATCAATCATATGACAAGCTTGCTTTATCGTATGATAAATTGCTCGGCTATTAGAAGATCCATGAGATTTTATAACCGGAGCAGATAACCCAAATAGCGCAGCCCCTCCATATTCAGGATAATCTAACTGGTTTTTCAAATTTTTCAAATCACCTTTAATAAGACCAGCTGCTAATTTTGTTTTAATAGATGATGTTAATGTCTGTTTTAATAATTTCATCACATGAAGCGCTGTCCCCTCAATCGCTTTTAACGTAATATTACCACTGAATCCATCTGTCACAACTACATCTGCGACTCCGTCTAATAGATCACGAGCTTCAATATTACCGATAAAATGAATTGGTGCATTCGACAATTGATTAAATGCTTTCTTTGTTAGTTGGCTTCCCTTCGCATCTTCTGTACCGACATTTAATAAACCTACTGTCGGTTTTTGGATTAATCTCACTTTTTCACTATATATAGAACCCATTACTGCATATTGAACTAAGTTATGTGCATTTGCATCTACATTTGCACCTGCGTCAAGTAGTAAAAAGCCTTTTCCATTTGTAGTCGGTAAAGTCGGGCTCAGAGCCGGTCTATCAATTCCCTTTGTTCTACCAACAACAAACAATCCGGCGACAACAAGTGCACCGGTATTCCCTGCTGAAATACACGCGTCTGCCCTTTTTTCTTTGACCTCTTTTGCCATTAATGCAAGCGACGAATTTTTCTTACGACGGACAGCACGAATTGGCTCCTCATCACCGGCAATCATTTCATCTGTATGAATAATTGAAATTCGTTCTTCATTTGTCAAATATTTTCTAATCGCTTTTTCATTACCAACTAAAGTTATATGTAAACTTTTAATATCCGCTATCGCTTGCATTGCGCCTTCAACGACTACTTTTGGTGCATGATCTCCGCCCATGGCATCTATAGCTATTCTCATTCGTTTATTTCTCCTTTTCACTCGAGCGATACATGTGAAAAATCCCTGAAAAAACAATTTCATTTTTCACGTAACTTTTTACATGGACAACTGTTACTTCATCCTTTAATACTTCTTTCACTTCAGCCTTTGCAACAACTTGTTCGTTCAGTTTGACCTGTCTCTTAAAACGAATCTCCGACTTTCTTGTTAACGCTAATTCATCATCAATTACAGCAACAGCTAGCGAATTAGCTTGTGCAAATAAGTGGTGACCACGCGCAATCTTATTTCGAGAAAAAACTTGTTCAGGTTGAATTTTCATGATGGAGATTGCTCTATGATCTAATTCTAAATCGATGATATCACCAATCACTTCTTCTAAAGGTAATGATTTTACCGTTTCATTCCATTGATTGGTGGCAACAGATTTAATTCGTTCTCTTAATTCCGGTATAGCTAACTCAAGTCTGTCTAAACGAATCGTTTGCACACTTACTTGGAAGTGATTCGCCAGTTCTTCATCGGTTATAAAAGGTGTCTGTTCAATTTTTTCCACCAATAATCGTTGACGCTCTGATTTTTTTATTCTCATGTTATCCACATCCATAGCATATTAATTATGACTAGGTAATAATAGTAATATATAACACCATGTCTATTAATGCAAGTGGAAAAATGTTATAGATTAATCAAATCTCTGATCAAATGAAACTTCCTCTAATTGCTCTTTCAATTGCTTAAAATCTAAATTATTTTCTAGTAATTTACGCTCAACAATATCTTTGGCATCATTACGAGCCACTTCAAGAGCACGGTAATCATGGACTAAATCGGCAACTTTAAATTCGGGTAAACCGCTCTGTTTTTTCCCAAAGAAGTCACCGGGACCTCTAAGCTTTAAATCTTCTTCAGCTAAACGAAAACCGTCTGTTGTTTCTGTCATGATTCGCATTCTCTCTTTCCCTATCTCTCCTTTTGGATCCGCTAGTAAAATACAATAACTCTGTCTATCTCCCCGACCTACTCGGCCTCTTAACTGATGAAGCTGAGACAATCCAAAACGTTCCGCATCATAAATAAGCATCACTGTCGCATTTGGAACATTTACACCGACTTCAATTACTGTTGTTGCAACTAATATTTGTAAGTCATTTCGCATAAACTGCTTCATTATTGATTCTTTTTCATTTGCGGGAAGCTTTCCATGAAGCAAACCTATTTTAAGTTCCTCTCCATAATAGTCTTGTAATTTATAGAATAAATCGATCGCATTTTGGTAGTCAAATGCTTCGGATTCTTCAATTAAAGGAGAGACAATATAAGCTTGTTCACCGGCATCAACTCGCTGTTTAATAAACTCTAATACTCGTGTTAACATATTCTCTTTTATCCAATAGGTCTCAACTTCTTTTCTACCTATAGGTAATTGGTCAATAACAGATATATCCATATCACCAAAAGCAGTAATAGCTAGCGTTCTAGGAATTGGAGTCGCGGTCATAAACAAAACATCTGGTTGCAAGCCTTTCTCCCTAAGAGCCTTTCGTTGCTCCACCCCAAAACGATGTTGTTCATCGATAATAACTAATCCTAAACGATGAAATACAACTTCTTCTTGAATGAGAGAATGCGTTCCAATCACAAGATTAATGTCATGTTGCTTGATACCTTCCAAGATTTCCTTTCTTTTTTTCCCTTTGACTGAACTCGTTAATAAAGCTATATTAATTTCTCTTCCAAAAATTTCTTTTATAGAATCATAATGTTGCTCTGCTAAAATTTCTGTTGGCACCATGAAAGCTCCCTGGAAGTTCGCGTTAATGGTAGCGTATAAACAGATGGACGCAACTGCAGTCTTACCAGAACCAACATCCCCTTGCAACAATCGATTCATTTGGATAGGAGCTTTCATATCGGCTAAAATTTCTACCAATGATGCCTCCTGCGCTTCTGTTAGCTTAAACGGCATTTTATTAATAAAGCTAGTCACTTTTTTCTCGTCAAACCTTTGTTCAAAGCCTTGATTAGTTAATTGCGTTCTCTGTTTTAAAAGATGCATCTTTAATTGAAAAAGTAATAATTCTTCATAAACAAATCTTCTACGGCCATGTTTTAATTGGTTTTGATTTTCAGGACGATGAATCCATCTAATTGCTTCACTTCTACTCGGTATTTTATATTTTTGTAAATAGGACGGAGGAAGTATTTCCTTAATGAAATGATCATTTTCTTTTAATGCTTGATTAATCAAACTAGCTATTCTACCACTAGTAATACTGCCTTTAACAGAATAAATTGCTTTGATAGCAACATCTTTATTAAGTTCACCTAACTGATAGTGGTTAACTGTAATTTGGAGACGATGTGCATCCCATTTTCCGGTTAACGTAACCGTTGTCCCTTTGTTTAAATGTTTTTTTGCGAAAGTGCGATTAAACATTACAGCTTTGACAGTAACCTGATCCACTTGAACATTAAACTGAAGACGAGATTTTTTTCTTCCATAATAAGTAACAGTAGGCGGATATATCACTTCACCCGTAATTGTCACTTGATCATCATGAATTAGTTCATGCAATGGTTTTAATTCAACAACATCATATCGAAACGGAAAATGTTCAAGTAAGTCTTCTATCGAATAAATATCCATATGATGTAAATCTTCTTTTACTTTTTCCCCTACTCCTTTTAACGTAACAACAGAATCACTTAGCACATTGATCCACTCTTTTCTCTAATCTAAAAATGGCAGCATCCTATTAAATGTTGTTCGTATGAATGTATAGTACTACTTCATCAAATATGTACTGCTATTCTTTTACCCTAATCATTTTACCGAACTTAAAATATCCAATTATATTATAACAACATGGTTTAAAGATGCATAATAAAAAAAGTAGGAGATGAATGGATCACCCTCTACTTTCCTTAATAGTATTTTCATTAGACTTATTGCTTATTAATTAATGAAACCTATTCAACCATAATGATAAATGAATATATTGGTTGATCTCCCTCATGTAATTCAATCTCTACATCTTCTAAATGTTCTTCTACATACTTTTCAAGATCTGTTATCTCTTTTTCACTAACATCTACGCCGTAAAAAATAGTAACAATCTCGTCATCTTCATCAACAATCTTTTCAAGCAAATCTTTAACTGTTTCAATTTTATCAGGGTTCGTCACAAGTATTGTGTCTTCGTTTAAACCCATATAGGAACCTTGTTTAATCTCCATATTATTTATAATTGTATCTCTAATCGCATATGTCACTGAAGCGGTTTTCACATTTTGCATTCCATCAAGCATGTTTTCCTCGTTTTCCTCTATTGAAACTTCGGAATCAAATGCGAACAAGGCACCGATCCCTTGAGGGATAGATTTCGTTGGAATAATTATTATGTTTTGCTCAGATAGTGACTTAACTTGATTTGCAGCCAAAACAATATTTTTATTATTTGGTAAAATAAAAGTATATTCAGCATTTACTTTTTGAACTGCGACAAGCAAATCTTCTGTACTAGGGTTCATTGTTTGGCCGCCTTCAATAATTAAAGTAGTTCCAAGGCTTGTAAACATTTCTTTTAGACCTTCCCCTGAAGCAACGGCAATAATTCCAAATTTTTTCTTTTCTAACAGAGAGGATGTTTCCTGTTCGTTATTAACAATCTTTTCATACTGCTTTCGCATATTCTCTATATCAATATTTACTAAATCACCATAGGCTTGGGCCAAATTCATAACCTTGCCTGGATACTCAGTATGAATATGTATCTTCACGAGATTAGCATCAGATGCAACTAATAACGAGTCTCCATATTCACTTAATTGATTTCGAAATTTCGTTTCCTCAAATGATGTTTTATTTTTTTGATCCAATTCTACGAAAAACTCGGTACAATAGCCATACTCTATAGAATCTGCGCTAATGAAGGATTGGGCGGATCGTTCATGTTCTAACTGTACCATCGTTTCTATATCAATTTCTGAATCAGGATTTCCCAGCTCGTCCCCTTTTAATGCAGCTAAGAATCCTTCATATATTACGACTAATCCTTTTCCACCTGAATCTACTACACCAACTTCTTTTAGAATCGGCAGTAATTCTGGTGTTCGCTCTAATGACTGTTTTGCCTCAATCACTATTTCTTCCATTAGTTTAACGAGATCGTCTTCCGTCTCGGCTACCTCATACGCTCGCCTTGCTGCATCTTTTGCAACTGTTAAAATAGTACCTTCAACCGGGTTTGTTACGGATTGATAGGCAACCTTCACCCCATTGTTAAGCGCGGCAGCAAAAGCACTACTATTTATTTCAGTTTCTTCTTGAAGACTTTCTGAAAAACCCCGAAACAATTGAGATAATATTACACCTGAATTTCCGCGTGCTCCCATTAACAATCCTCTAATAAATGCACTAAGAATTAAAGGCAGCTCTTCCGTTTGCCTTACCATCATTTCCTTGAGCCCGGAGCCCATCGATAAATTCATATTTGTTCCCGTATCTCCATCTGGAACTGGAAACACATTTAATTTATTTACAAAATCTCTATGATTAGATAAATTCTTAGCGCCCATTTGAATCATATTTAATAATAAAGCACTGTTGATTTTGTTAATATTCACATTATAGTCCTCCTTAAAATCACAACCGACCCTTCCTTATAAAAAGATCTTATTAATTATATATAAAAACATACTACTATATTGTACCCATAAATGACAAGAAGGGAAATGATACCCCTTTCTTTTCGTATATTCTACAATTTACCAAGTCACCAGCTTTTATTTAGGTCAACAGCACATTTCCCCACTACATACATATAATGCGTTAATAATACAAAACTATTTTGTAAGGGGGATACCACTTTGGATAATATGGAACCATCTGGTCTTTGTGAAGAGTTCGCGGAGATTCTGGATTCAACTGCGGGAGTAATCAATGGTGTATGTATAGCCACTCGTTCACGTACAAACATCCATCCAGTTGTATTAGGCAGACCTGCTGAATCTTTCATGTTTGTTCCACAAGCTTTTTCATTTGAAAATATGGATAGAAAAGGACGTGCTCTTTGTCTTGGCGAAACAGTGCTTTTGCAGGAGGAAATTAACCCTTTTATGAGCATACTTAGGGAGGAGGATATTATTGTTAATGCAATCCACAATCATTGGCTTTTTGACAAACCCCGTCTAATGTATATGCACTTTGAATCAATTGAAGATCCTCTCACATTTGCAAGAAAAATTAGAAAAGCAATGAAAGTTCTGATTAAGAAACCAGTTTACGTTGCGGAGAAATCAAGAACCTTTTACCCTGAATTTAATGATAATAGTAGGAATAACCATTATGGTTCACTACTTCCAAAATTATATTCCGACCAAAATGAAGAATCATTGTCTGCTATTTGTGACAGATTTAATGATATTTTGGGAGGCACGATGCATTCATTCGAGAACGATCAATGTATCGTGATGAGGTCACGACTTAATATTATGCCAACTATTTTGGGTAGAAGTACTCGTTCATTTCTTACTATACCGCAAATGTTTACCTTCGAATCTATTTCAAGAAATGGGACTGCACTTTGTGCAGGGGAAACTGTAATTCTTCAGGAAGAAATCAATCCATTTATTAGTAAACTTAGGGAGTGTGAGATTATTGTAACTGCCGTTCATAATCATTGGTTATTTGAAGATCCTAGACTAATGTTTATGCATTGGGTATCAATTGATAAACCGGAGTCTTTTGCCAAGAAAGTACGTGATGCCATGAGTGTATTAACAACTAGAAAAGTATATTCATAAAATGAATCCACCAAATTAAGAGCTCCTCCTTTAGAAATAAAAATCAATTGCATTATTACACTTGTTATGTTAAATTAAATAAGGTATGAATTGACACATGTAGTAAGGAGGGGTTTGTATGTCAAGAAAATGTGTTATTACTGGACGTAAAACAGGAACTGGAAATAACCGTTCACACGCGATGAATGCAAATAAACGTAAATGGAAAGCAAATGTACAAAAAGTAAGAATTATGGTAGATGGCAAACCTAAACGTGTTTATGTTTCAGCTCGTGCCTTAAAATCAGGTAAAATTAAACGTGTATAACACTGTTTATATACCTCTTATGTTATATCCACGAACTATTTACAAAACCATGTAAAAAAGCACCTTAGTAGGTGCTTTTTTCGTTCCAATTATTCATTTAAATAGGTAGAAAAATTAGGGGATGGTCTTATATTAATCCTTTTTAAACATCCCCATAACAACACGTACAAAACCACCGATAAATCTTGGGAGTTTAATAGTATAAAACTTCATTTATTCCTCCTCCTAATCACTATAAAACAGATAATATTAAATATGTGCACGTACTTCTATTATTAATCGTATGCACAAAGTCCAATTATATGATTTAAATGAATGAAAGAGAAAAAAATTTCTTTACTTGATCGCATCTTTAATATTTTGAATCGCTTGCTTTCTATTCATTTCGTTAAAAATGGCGCTTCCTGCCACGAGAACATTTGCACCCGCATCTGTACAGAGTTTAGCCGTATCAACATTCACTCCACCATCGACTTCAATTTCAAAAGAATAGTTGTTTTCAAGGCGCAATTGATGTAATACTTTAATTTTATGGACCATTTCATGAATAAAAGATTGTCCGCCAAAGCCGGGATTAACCGTCATAATTAGCACTAAATCTACATCTGACAAAATCTCTCGGATCATTTCTAAAGGTGTAGCAGGATTTAATACAACCCCTGGTTTAACACCTACATCTTTAATTAACTGGATTGTACGATGTAAATGAATACATGCTTCTTGATGAACCGTAATAATATCTGCACCTGCTTTCGCAAAGGCTGGTATATAGGAATCAGGATTTTCTATCATTAAATGAACATCTAAAGGAAGTGAAGTGATTGGACGAATCGCATCAACAATAAGTGGTCCAATTGTAATATTCGGTACAAAATGACCGTCCATTACATCAACATGTATATAATCGGCTCCACCTTCCTCTACCTCTTTTATTTCATCCCCTAATTTAGCGAAATCGGCTGACAATATTGACGGTGCTATTTTAGTCATTTGAATACCTCGGCTTTCTCTCAATAATTTCCTGTAAAAATTGTAAATAATGATTATAGCGATATTGTTTAATTTCTCCTGCTTCTACAGCTTGTTTAACTGCACAATGAGGCTCTTTAACATGTACACAAGATCTAAATTTACAATGGATACTTTTTTCGCGAATTTCTACAAAATAATTTGACAACTCTTCTGTTTCTATATTGGTGAAATCTATGGAACTAAAACCCGGCGTGTCCGCAACAAGACCATTATCAACAGCCCATAATTCAACATGCCTTGTTGTGTGCTTCCCTCTGCCTAAGCTTGTTGAAATTTCTCCGGTTTCAATTTTAAATTCCGGTTCTACAGCATTCAGTAAAGTAGATTTTCCTACCCCTGATTGCCCCATCAAAACAGTTGTTTCTTCTTGAAAGAAGGACCTAATCTTTGTCAAATCATCATCTTCTATTAATGAGACAAATTCAATCGTATATCCTAGGCTTTCATAATCTGCTTTATACTCTATCATTGTTTCTATCTCAGCTTCAGTTGCTAAATCTTTTTTTGTAACTATAATCATCGGATGGATTTGTTTTGCTTCAACAATCACTAAAAATCGATCTAACAGTAATGGACTGAAAGTCGGTTGACATACAGCGTTGACAATAATCGCCTGAGTTATATTTGCAATAGGCGGACGAACTAATTCATTGCTCCTTGGCTTTATGTTCTGAATATAACCTTCTTCATTTTCAGTGATATCAAACGTAACATAATCGCCAACTAAAGGGGTTATTTTTTTGTTACGAAAAACCCCTCTACCTTTACATGCAAAGATTTTATTGTCAGACTGAACATAGTAAAATCCACTTAACGCTTTAATGATTCTGCCTTCTGCCATTTATCCACCTTCTTTATATTCAACATTTCTTTGAATGATAATTTCTCCATCTCGTACAACTTTATATTCAGCAGTTTTATTCGGTGCAATTACCAATGTCAACGTATATTCTTGATCTCCTTGAATTTGATCTTCATGAAAAACGTTAGAAATTGAGTTGTTCATATCTTCTACATATATTTGTACAGTCTGTGTCTGGTTTTCTTCGTCTTCATCATCTCCAGATGGTTGAAAGGGGACTGTAAATTTTACATTATGTGATTTTGGTGGTAATTCTTTAGGCCCTTTTGAAACTATTACTTGTACAGAACTTCCTTCTGTCATATCCGTATTGGCAGCGGGACTCTGCTTAATGATAGTTCCTTCTGCAGCATCTGCATGTTCTTCACTGACTTCAAGCTTTAACCCATTTTTTTCTGCATATTCTTTTGCTTGGTTTACTGTCATTCCATTTAAGCTACTTAAACTTACTTTATTTGGTCCACCACTAACTTCAAATATAACAGTTGTTTCACTTGGAACTACCTCTTTAGTTGGTTCAGGTTGAATTTGGTTAACAATTTCTCCAACAGGTTTATCAGACACTATTTCATAATCGATCACTTCATAACCTGCATCTTCTAAAATACGTTTTACCTGGCTGAAATTTTTACCAACATAATCACCAAATTCTACTTTCTCTTTACCGGAACTAACATATACGTCAACAGTTGATTTCTCCTTAATAGTTCTTCCTTCTCCTGGATCCGTCTTTATAACAATTCCCTCTTCCACATCCTCAGAAGGAATTAATTCTTTATTCACTTTGAGCTGTCGGCTTTCCAACTCTTCTTTTGCCTCATCATAATCGAGACCAACTACGTCAGGAACAGTTACATCCTTTGGAGCATTCATCGCAAATACAATTAGTGCAGTAAGAGCGATCAATAATAAAACTATGCTAGCAATAAATCCTTTGCGTTTATAAAATCGTTTCTTTTTTGTCGATGATTGATTTTCCTTCTTAAGTTCCTTTGTTTTTTCCACGTTTGTGTTCGTATGTACGATTGTGTCGTTATCGTTCACCTGCAGCTTTTCATCCGTAATAATCGGTATGGCTTTCGTTTCTTCCCCTTCTTCAATTGGAGGTTTAAATACTTCAGCATTCATATGGTTAGGATCCAACGCTACATTTAATGCTTCTTCCATTTCATATACACTTTCAAAGCGATGAAATGGATCTTTAGCAGTTGCTTTTAATACAATATTTTCAACACTCTGTGGTATATTTGCATCTAAACTTCTAACTGAAGGTGTTTCATTTTGCAAATGTTTTAAGGCTATAGAGATTGGAGATTGACCCGAAAAAGGTAAATGTCCCGTTAACAATTCATAGAAAACGATCCCTAGGGAATAAATATCCGATTTTTTTGTAGCCATCCCTCCACGCGCTTGTTCGGGTGACAAATAATGAACAGATCCTAATATAGAATTTGTTTGCGTTAATGACGTTGCGCTTAATGCAATAGCAATTCCAAAATCAGTAACTTTAATATTTCCAAACCGATCCATTAAAATATTTTGCGGCTTAATATCCCGATGAATTAATCCATTTGCATGTGCATGAGTAATAGCGTCTGTCAATTGTTTCATGATTTCGATTGATTCATGTACTTCAAGTGGTCCATTTTGAATAATGTATTCTTTCAATGTTAATCCATCGATATACTCCATTACCATATATAGAATATGATTTTCTTCCCCAACATCATAAATATTAACAATATTTGGATGTGAAAGACTCGTTGCGGCTTGTGCTTCGCGATCAAACCGTTCAATAAACTCTGGGTCGTTTGCAAATTCGAGTCGCAAAACTTTTATTGCAACATCACGGTTTAAAATAATATCTCTGGCTAAATACACATTAGCCATTCCACCGCCACCAATTGTTCGTTTAATGCGATACCTTTCGCTAAGTAAGTGTCCTTCTAACATGGCGAATCACCTACTTGATTTGAAGTAGACTTCTTTATAAGAGCAAGCGATATATTATCTTCTCCGCCACGTTCATTTGATAAATGAATAAATTCCTTTGCTAAATGATCAATTTCCTGTCCATCACGTAAATATCGTTCAATTTCTTCATCCGTTATTTTGTTCGTTAACCCATCTGAACATAGTAGCAATATATTATTAGCTTCCCAATTGATTGTTTGAATATCAGGGTGTACGGACTCCTCTGTACCAACTGCTTTTAATAATACATTTTTCCTTGGGTGTTGCTCCGCATCAAGCTTAGTAATTTGTCCAGTTCGGATTAACTCATTTACAAGCGAATGGTCATTTGTTAGCTGTTCAAACTTTGTTTCATTTAATAAATAACAGCGGCTGTCACCTATATGAGCGATTGATACAAAGTCCTTTGTACAAATACTGATGACAACAGTCGTTCCCATTCCTTCGTATTCTTCTTTTTCTAATGAACAGTGATATATTTCAGTGTTCATTTTCGTCATTATCGTTTGAAGCAAATCTTCTGCTTCGACTGGGGTATCTATTCTATCGATTGATTCCCATTGCTTTTTAATAAATGAAACAGCTAATTGACTAGCAACTTCTCCTGCTAAATGCCCACCCATGCCATCAGCCACTATCGCAAGTAATTGACCGGCTTTATTATAAAAAATACCACCGGCATCTTCGTTTGTTGCACGCAATTGGCCACGATCTGTTATAAATTGCCCATACACTTTCATCACCTCTTTTTCAAAGAAACTTAAATTTAATGATCATTTTTTTCTAATCTTGTAATAAAAAATCCATCCGATTGAATTGTGTGCGGGAACAGTTGGATTCCAAATTCTGTTATCCTAGCATTTTCAGAATGAATAGATAGTTCATCAAGAAAAGTCTTATCTACGTAAAAATTACTATGTTTTTTTATGAATTGACGTACAACCTCTTCATTTTCAGTAGTATCAACCGTACACGTACTATAGACGATTTTACCATCTTTTTTCAATAATGGAGCTATATGTTCTAGTATAGCAAATTGAATATCATGCAGTTTATTAATATCTTCTACATTTTTATTATATTTAATATCTGGTTTTGTACGAATAACCCCTAGTCCTGAACAAGGTGCGTCAACCAATATACGATCAAAAGTTTCTGGCTTGTAAACAGTTTGTAAACTTCGGGCATCACACTGTCCAACTTGAATATTCGTTAATCCTAGTCTAGAAGCATTGTTTTCGATTAATTTAAGTTTATTTTTATGAAGATCGTATGAATGGATAGTCCCTTTATTATTCATTAGCTCGCCAAGATAAGTAGCTTTACCTCCGGGAGCACTACAAGTGTCTAGTACTTGCATGTTCTGTTCAACTTGCAATGTTCTACTTGCTAACATGGAACTTTGATCTTGAACAGTAATTAATCCCTCTGCGATAAGATTTGTTTTCAATATATTCCCATTTCGAATAATTATACCATCTTTACAATATGGTGAACCTTCGGCAGTGATTCCTTCATCCTTTAATCTATCAAGGATTTGTTCACGAGTCGTTCGCAATCTGTTTATACGAATACTAATAGGTTTTTTAGTAACATTTGTTTCACACATTTGTTTAGTCAAATCAAACCCATATTGATCGACCCATCTTTCAACTAACCATTTAGGATGGCTTGTACTAATGGATAATTGGAGAATCGGGTCTGGTATTTTATCTAATGCAGGAACACCTTTTCTTAGCATATTACGTAATATGCCATTAACAAAGGAGGCAATCCCTCTATGGCCTTTATGTTTAGCTATTTCTACAGATTCATCAATTACCGCATAGGCGGGTATCTTATCCAAAAATTGTAACTGGAACACAGACATTCTAAGTAACGTCATAACCCAATCAGTTACTTTTTTTGGAGTTTGAATAAAAGGTGTTAAATAATAATCAAGTGTCATTTTTCTTTCCATTGTTCCATACACGATTTCAGTTAGGAGTCTTTCATCTTGTTCGCTCAATTTAGATTTATGGATCATTTGTGATAAAAGCAAGTGACTAAAACTGCCTTCTTTTTCGATTCGTAACAATAGATCGAGTGCAATATATCTCACATTTTGTTCTTTTTGCATGGTATTCACTCCATCTTTTGGCCAACTTGTATAAGATCAGGATTTCCTCTCAAAAACTCACTAACTTGCATCCGTTTTTTCCCTGCCGGTTGCAATTCAGTAATAGTAACGCCTTTATTATTTCCACAAATTACTGTAAATGATTCATTATTAGTAACGTGCACGATCTCGCCAGGTTGCCTATTCTCGTATTTATTGTTATCTAATTCTGCCCACCAGACTTTTAACCTTTTACCTTCAAATTTAGTAAAAGCAACTGGCCAAGGATGAAGTCCTCGAATCTGGTTATAAACAGTCTCATTTGATTTAGACCAATCAATTTTTTCTTGTTCTGTCTTAATGTTTGGTGCAAATGTTGCTTTATTTTCATCTTGTTTTATTCTCTCATTTGTTTTATCAAATATAGATGGCAATGTTTTTACCAATAGTTTTGCTCCCACAATTGATAACGTATCATGGAGAGTACCTACATGGTCTGTTTGGAGAATAGGTACTTTTTCTTGAGAAATAATATCTCCTGCATCCAACTTTTCAGCCATATACATAATGGTTATGCCAGTTTCTTTTTTTCCTTCTAAGATAGCATAATGAATTGGTGCACCTCCACGCAATTCAGGTAATAAGGATGCATGGACATTAATACATCCATATGGCGGGTAATTTAACACTTCTTTTGGCAGTAATTGTCCATACGCTGCAGTAACAATTAAATCTGCATCATATTTTAGTAGTTCTTCATATTCGTCTGACAATCTTTCGGGTTGAAAGACTGGTATCCCTAATTTAATTGCACTCTCCTTTACTGGAGGTGCAGTTAACTCTCTTTTTCTTCCCTTAGGACGGTCTGGTTGAGTAACAACTAAAACTATTTCATACGAGGATTCAATTAGCGCTTGTAATATTGGTACAGAAAAATCTGGGGTTCCCATAAAAATAATTTTTTTCATACTTAATTCCTTTCTACATTAACTGGTATGGATTAAAATCGATTAAAATTTGTAAATCCCTTCTTCGTTCATCCTGAAAGTCTTCTAATATCTTATTAATAGATTGTTGTAGATATGGTTCATGACGATACTTTATCATTAACTGATAACGATAACGGTTTTTTATCCGAGCAATCGGAGAAGGCGATGGACCTAAAATAAAAGAACCGTCATGCAATTTATTTTCTAATTTACTACGTATTTGTTGTGCAACAGAATAAACGTTTTGCTCATTTTCGTGTGATATTGTTATTAACGCTAAAAATACATAAGGTGGATAAAGAAAAGTCTTTCTAATTTGCATCTCATGATTAAAAAACGTCTCAAAATCATATTTACTTGCCAATTCAATACTGTAATGATCTGGTGTGTACGTTTGAACGATAACCTCACCAGTTAGTTCATGGCGCCCGGCACGTCCACTTACTTGAGTAATAAGTTGAAACGTTTTTTCACTTGAGCGAAAATCAGGTAAATGCAACATAGAATCTGCTGCAAGTACTCCCACCAAGGTTACATTTTCAAAATCTAATCCTTTTGCAATCATTTGTGTACCTAATAAAATATCTGCTTCTTTTTCGGCAAATCTTTTTAAGAGCCTTTCATGTGCTCCTTTTTTTCTTGTTGTATCTACATCCATTCGGATAATTTTAGCTTCTGGAATCAGTTTTGTTAATGCCTCTTCAACACGCTCTGTTCCGGTTCCAAAAAAACGAATTGACGTACTCTCACAATTAGGACAATAGATAGGCATTGGCTGCTCATGTCCACAATAATGGCATTTAAGAGCATTTTCACCTTTATGAAAAGTTAGCGATATATCACAATTAGGACACTCTTCTACATGACCACAATCACGACAAAGGGCAAAGGTGGAATACCCTCTTCTATTCAACAACAATACGATTTGCTCTTGTTTTATTAGACAAGCTTTAATCTTTTCTGTTAACGCTCTAGAGAACATCGTTCGATTTCCTTCATGAAGCTCTTTCCTCATATCAATAATATCAACTTGTGGCATCGGTTTCTCATTTGTTCTTTTCGTTAATTTCAACAAATGATACACATCTTTTTTTCCTCGTGCATACGACTCGAGAGTAGGAGTTGCACTACCAAGGATAACTGGACAGTCATTATACTCACCACGTTTAATTGCAACATCTCGAGCATGATAACGAGGGGATTCTTCTTGTTTGTAAGTCGTTTCATGTTCTTCATCAATAATAATAATACCCAAGTTTTCAAACGGAGCGAAGATTGCAGATCTCGCTCCGACTACAACTTTTACTTCTTTTCGATGGATCTTACGCCATTCATCATACTTCTCACCAACAGACAAGGCGCTATGAAGTACAGCTACATTAGAACCGAATCGACCTTTAAAACGTTTTACCATCTGTGGAGTTAATGAAATTTCTGGTACTAAAACAATTGCTTCCTTGCCTTTATGAATAACTTTTTCTATCGCTTGCAAGTAAATTTCAGTTTTTCCACTCCCGGTGACGCCATACAGTAAAAATGTTTTATGAACATTGTTTTCTATCGAGTTATTAATTGGACGAATAGCAAGCTCTTGTTCATCAGTCAATTGTAAATTCTTTGTTTTCTTGAATTCCTCTTCATACGGATTTCGGTACACTTCTACTTTTTTAAGAGTAAGCAATTCCTTGTCTATTAAGGCTTTTAGGTTACTTCGATTAATTTGTAATTGTTGATATAATTCTGTTTGGTCAATTGGGTATGGATGCTGAATAAAAAACTGGAGAATTTCTTTCTGACGAATCGCCCGATTGTTTGTTTTCTTTAATCCCTCTTTTAAATGTTCTGGTGATGAGGGATAGACCAATGTTTTATATCGTTTAGTTGCCTTAGATGCTACTACATATTGGACTGCAAGATCCCCTTTTTCAATGTAGTACTGAAGATTTTTATAAGAACCTAAAACAGCAAGAGCTTCTTCAAATGAAATTGCGTTCTTTTGCTGAAGTTTTTGTTCAAGTACATTTGGCAACGGTATGTCTGTTAAACGAATAATTTCTTTTGAGTATTTTGCTTTTAAAACTTGTGGTAACATTGCTTGGTATGTCGAAATATATAAAGAAACTGTTTTTTCTGCTAACCAACGCCCTAATTGTAGTAGCTCATCCGTTAATACTGGGGTGATATCCAAGACATCCATAATTTCACGTAAATTTTCATACGACGATTCATGTATTCTCTTTATTACAAACCCAGTAATCTTTCTTGGCCCAAAAGGTATAACAACCCGCATGCCAGGTTTTAACATCTCTTGAAACTTTTCAGGGATTCTGTAATCAAATGTCTGATTTACAACACTTGACGGGACGTCGACAATTACTTTTGCAATATTCACTTCCATCCTTCTTTCATATCTCTATCAACGAAATGAAGGATTTTTTCAGCAATCTCATCTTTTGTTGCAAGAGGTATAGCCACTTCATCCTCAGATTTATTAAAATAAGTAACTATATTTGTATCTACTGCAAAACCGGCTCCCTCTTCCACAACATTATTTATTACGATGGCATCCAAATGTTTTTTCCGTAATTTTTCCTTCCCGTATTCTAACGGTGTATTCGTTTCTGCAGCAAAACCGACAATAAATTGATTAGACTTATTTTCTCCTAATGATTGCAAAATGTCTTTTGTTCGTTCCATTTCAATTACAAGGTCGCCAGGTTGTTTTTTCATCTTTTCATTGTATACTACTTTAGGGCGGTAATCAGCGACGGCTGCAGCTTTAATGACTATATCCGCTTCGTTAAAGTATTCCCACATTGCTTGATACATATCTTCTGCTGTTACAACATCGATTCGTTTAATAGATTGATGCACAGTTTTTAATTCAACCGGTCCAGCTACAAGTGTTACTTCTGCTCCGAATTTTGCTGCCGCTTCTGCAAGGGCAAAACCCATTTTACCGGAAGAACGATTGGAAAAATAACGGACGGGATCTATCACTTCACGAGTCGGCCCAGCTGAGATAAGCACTTTTTTTCCTTCTAATAAATTCGCATGCTGTCGATGTGTGCATATCGTCTTTATAATAGTTTCTGGCTCTTCCAATCTGCCTTTTCCTACGTATCCACATGCTAAATATCCAGCACCAGGCTCAATGAAATGATATCCCCATTCTACTAATTTTTTCATATTTTCAATAACAGCTGGATGTTCATACATATGCACATTCATTGCGGGTGCGATGTAAATATCAGCCCTCGTTGCTAGCAACGTCGTTGTTAACATATCATCCGCTATTCCAAATGCTATTTTGCTAATTATATTAGCGGTCGCAGGTGCAATAATGGCTATATCAGCCCAATCAGCTATATCTATATGGGCAATTTTATTCGGATCTTTCTCATCAAAGGTATCCGTATATACCGGATTCCTTGTTAATGCCTGAAATGTCAATGGCGAAACAAATTTCGTTGCGCCCGGCGTCATCATTACCCTTACTTCGGCTCCTTGTTGAGTAAGTTTACTTGCTAGGTCACAGGCCTTATAGACGGCAATTCCACCTGTAACTCCTAATAATATTTTCTTGTTTTGTAACATAGTAAGCACCTCTTCATTCTACTAACAGGGTTAAACGGACTTCTAAGCACTTGTTTTCTGTGGTCCATATCGCAAAAACCCTTGCAACTAATTAGCAAGGGTTTCTAGATCTTATTCTGTTTCTTTCACGAATAACTTTTCTTGGTCAATCTCTTCAAGTGCCATTCCTACATATGTCAAGGATTTAGGATGTTCAACTAGCGCTTTATTTTCACCTTGTAACTCTCGAGCTCTTCTTGCTGAAATAGTTACTAAAGTATACTTTGAATTAATTTTTTCTTGCAAACTGTCAATTGATGGTTCTAACATTCGTGTCATCCTCCAAAATCTTTTTATATTGCTTTTCAATTCGTTCCCGTTTACAGTGTTCGCTTTTAATAATTGCCTTTACTTTTGATACAGCAACATCCACATCATCGTTAACAACTACATAATCATATTCGCTCATCATATCAATTTCTTTCTTTGCTTCTTTTAATCGATTTACAACAAGCTCGTTCGATTCTGTTCCTCGACTAACGATTCTGTTTTTTAATTCATCTAAACTTGGTGGAAATAAGAAAATAAATACTCCTTCAGGAAAATTTTCCTTTACTTGCAAAGCACCTTTGACTTCTATTTCCAAAAATACATCATTTCCAAGTTCCAATTGTTCTAGAACATAATCTTTCGGTGTGCCATAATAATTATTAACATATTTTGCATGTTCTAAAAGTTTTTTCTCTTTAATCATTTCTTCGAATTCTTGCTTCGTCTTGAAGAAATAATCAATTCCATCTCTTTCACCCGGACGCTTTGATCGTGTAGTTGCAGATACGGAATATTTTAAATGCGTCTCTTGTTCAAATAGACGTTGTCTGACAGTTCCCTTTCCAACTCCTGAGGGTCCTGATAAAATAAATAAAATGCCTTTTTCTTCAAACAAAATTGTTCCTCCTAATTAATCCTCGGTTAGTTCTTCATTAGTAATAACCCGTTGACCTACTGTTTCTGGTTGTACAGCAGAGAGAATGATATACGAACTATCTGTAATGATAACTGCTCGAGTACGCCTACCGTATGTAGCATCAATTAAGTTGTTATTATCTCGTGCTACTTGAACAATCCTTTTTATTGGTGCTGATTCTGGCGATACAATCGAAATAATTCGATTGGCTGATACGACATTCCCAAAACCAATATTAATTAGATGTAATCCCAAAGCAGTAACCTCCATAGTACAATGTACATTACATTGTATTTGTACTTATCCCTCAAAGTTTGATAAAAGATAGCTTGGCCTTGAAAGATAAGTCTTTCACTCATTCTATATTCTGAACTTGTTCTTTTATTTTATCTATTTCACTTTTCATTCCAACTATACATTCACTTATTTTGGAATCTACAGATTTAGAGCCGATCGTATTGGTCTCTCGATGCATTTCTTGTGTAATAAAATCTAATTTCCTGCCCACTGGACTATTTTGATCCAGAATTTGTCGGAAATGGTGAATATGACTATGTAATCGTGTTATTTCCTCAGCTATATCTCCTTTTTCTGCAAGGAGAGCTATTTCTTGCACCAGATAAGCAGAATCGATATCTAATGTGTCGCCAATATGTTGCTGTAAACGATTTTGAATTCGCTCCCGATAATGAACGGACACATCTTCCTTCCTAGCTTCTATTGATTTTAACATATTTTCTATTGTTTTGATTCTATTTTGAATATCTTTTTGCAAAAAATCTCCCTCGCCTTGTCGGCTTGATAAGACTTGTTTTGCGGCATGGCTTATACTTTGGAGTAGTAGAGGTTTAAATTGACTTGAATCTTTTTTTATTTCTTGGACAGTAAAAAGGTCTTCCACCGTAGATAATATTGATAATGGAATCTCTTTATTCAATTCATATTTTTCTTTTGCATACTTTATATGATTTATGAATTGATCCATTAAGTCCCAATCGGCTTGTAACTTTTTTTGAATTAAATAATCACCTGATATGGATATGTAAACTTCGATCCTTCCACGTTGAAAATTATCTTGTATTATTCGCTTAATCTCCATTTCCAAATGATGGAGAGAACGTGGAATTTTAGGTATAAAATCCAAGTAACGACTATTTACACTTCTTATCTCTACTGTAATAGAAGTTTCTTCCATTTGAAATGTATCAATTCCATATCCAGTCATACTCTTTACCATATGTATCACTCCAATACTAATTATTATACAAGCTTCATTCTATTTTCTCTATTAAAAACTTGTAAATTGTTCCTTTAAATATTTTTCGAGAAAAATCCTAAGAAAATAAAAAACGAGAATAATTTCACCTTGATTTTTTCTAAAATAAAAAGAAGATTCTAAGACAAATTGTTTATTTCAAAAAGATCCGAACACCGATTCAATTAATGAATCGATTCGGATCTTCCATTGCTGATTTAAAATTCCTAGTTAAGTGGTGATATAAACTGTACATTAATTGCATCAACTTTAATAATTTTCAGATGCCGCTTCTGAAAAACACTTCGCTTTCACCACAGGCATAAGAGCGACATCAGTTCAAGCTACGCTACCACTCGCTTTCACTGTGTCTCCTTTACCGCAGGCACGGCGATCTGCTTCTATAGCTTCTCGTTAACGAGAAGCTACAGGGATCTTCCGACGTACAGGATTTACTAGTGCAGATGTTGCCACAGGACTTGGCGTACTTAGTCTGTGTTCCCCCTGTCGCTTTTCCTGCAGGAGTCGATTGCCCTCTGCTTCAATCAACCTTCAAAACAGAGCAATTTACGCTGTATAGCAGAAAACAAATTCTAGCGGAGGAAATATGTGGAGACTCCTATGGAAGCATAGGCCTAGATGAGACTACGCAGTGCTTAGCACAAGGAGGCTCAACAGCCGCCCATGGAAAGCGAAACATATTTCCGTAGCGTTATGCTAATTACATCTTCAGTAATGTTGCAGTTTACGTAAACTTGGTAATAAGTTAAAACTTTTCAGATTCTCCTTCTAAGGAGAAATGCTTAAAGGAATCATTTTATCAATATAAAGTTTATTTTCTTTTAAACAGTGTGATTAAGAGAATCACTGCTGAAGTTAAAGATATTATTTTAAATCTTTTTTGAGAATCCAAAAAGAACAGTTGGTATTGCACTTAACACGATGACTAATAGCCAATCATGCAATCCTAAAGCAGTTGTATAAAATATCGGCTGTAATTTCTCGACATATAATACAACTAATAAGAGAGCAATAGATGATATAACTGCTCCTATTAGATACATATTGCTAAACGGATTTCTAGTAAAAATCCCATTTTCACTTCGACAATCAAATACATGTATGAGTTGTGCTAGCACTAAAGTAGTAAAAGCTATTGTTCTCGCATGAGAAAGATTTTCAGGACTATTATCATAAACCACAATAAATGCAATTAGAGATACGATTCCAATCATTAAACCACGAGTAATAATTTTTGTCCCTAACCCTCTTGCAAAGACACCTTCCCGCGGATCACGTGGCTTTTGATTCATCACATTTTTTTCTGGAGGATCTAAACCTAGCGCCATGGCAGGTAATCCATCTGTCACTAAGTTTACCCATAAGATTTGAACAGGTACTAACGGCAAGGGTAATCCTAGCAACATGGCAGACATCATCACGAAGATTTCACCTACGTTAGAAGCTAATAAGTAACGGATAAATTTTCGTATATTTTCATATATGTTCCGCCCTTCTCGAATTGCTTCTTTTATCGTATTAAAATTATCATCCATTAGAATAAGTGAGGAAGCCTCTTTTGTAACATCTGTTCCACTAATCCCCATGCTTACACCTATATTACTCGCTTTAATAGCAGGTGCATCATTTACCCCATCTCCTGTCATTGCAACAATATGACCCCGCTTTTGGAATGCTTGAACAATTTTTAATTTATGTTCAGGGGTTACTCTAGCAAAAACGGTTACTTTTTCAATAATTTTAGCCAAAGCATCTGTATCCATTTGATTAAGATCATGTCCTTCTAATGTCAATTCATCCTCCTCTTGCAAGCCAATCTCTCGTGCAATTGCAATTGCCGTCTTTTTATGATCTCCTGTAATCATTACCGTTTTAATACCTGCTTTTTTACAAAGTTTAATCGATTCCTTCACTTCTTTTCGAGGCGGATCTTTCAATCCGAACAACCCAATATATGTTAAATCTTTTTCTAAACTAGGCAAATCTAATGAATAATCTTTGCTGATCGGCTTCATACTAATGGCAATAATTCTTAATGCTTTCTCAGCCATTTCAGTCATTTGTTTTTCAATTTCTATTGTGTTTTGTAATCTTTCCCTGCCATGCTTATTCATTCGATACGTACATCGTGGTACTATTCTTTCTGGTGCCCCTTTTATAATGACAAATCTTCGCTTATTTTTATCTTCAATTACTACAGTCATTCGTTTTCTAGTAGAATCAAATGGGAATTGTTTTACAACTTTAAATTGATCTTTCACAACATGATTCAAACCGAGTTTCCTTGCTGCAATTAATAACGCTCCATCTGTTGGATCTCCATCAATAATGTATTTTCCTTTTTTAACTAGGAGGGAGGCTTCATTACATAATAAACCATATAACATCATTTGTTCCAAATTAGGATAGTTTTGATCAATCTTTTTATTATTTATGAAAAAATCACCAGTTGTCGTATATCCTTCTCCAGAAACATACACATGTTGATCGTCTAAATACAGTTCTTTGACAGTCATTTTATTTTCTGTAATAGTACCTGTTTTATCTGTACAAATTACCGATGCACACCCTAATGTTTCTACTGCGGCTAACTGCCTCACAATTGCCTTCCTCTTGATCATTCGTTGGACACCTAATGATAATGCAACTGTGACAATTGCAGGTAATCCTTCTGGAATTACAGCAACGGCTAATGAAACACCAGCGAGTACCATATCATACAATGGTTGTCCGTGATAAATTCCTATTCCAACTGTTAAAGCTGTTAGAAGGAAAACAACATATATTAAGACTTTCCCTAATTCGACTAATTTTAATTCTAGAGGAGTTATTACTTTCTCCGTTTTATCCATTAGGCTTGCGATTTGTCCAATTGCCGTGTTCATTCCCGTTTGGATAACAATCCCGAGTCCGTTTCCTTTTGTAACTAATGTGCTTTTAAATCCGATATTATGTTGGTCTTGCATGGCAATATTATCTTGATGGATGGCATTGCTTGTCTTTTGTACCGGTAACGATTCGCCAGTAAGTGTTGACTCTTCTGTCTCAAGTTCGTTCGCAATAATAATTCGTATATCCGCCGGAACACGATCTCCTGTTGTGATCCGAATGACATCTCCAACAACAGCTTCTTCAGACGGAATGGTTTTCCATTCCCCATTTCGAAGGACTCGTATTTGGGGTGCAGATAATTCTTTTAATTTTTCTAATGATTTCTCTGCCTTCTGTTCTTGAAAAAAACCAATAAAACCATTTAATAGCACGATAACCATAATTGCTAAGGCATCAATATATTCACCTAGCATACCAGCGATCAGCGTTGCCGCTAATAAAATGAGTACCATGAAATCTTGAAACTGCTTGACAAATAATATCCATAGGGGTTGTTTTTTAGAAAATTGTAGAGCATTAAGACCGAATTTTTTTCTTCGCTCTTCTACCTGGTTTTCTGTCAGCCCTTTTTCCTGGTAAACATGTAATTTTCGTTCGACATCTTCTACATCAAGTTGATACCATTTCACATTTCATCCCCACCTATTTTCAGCAATATAGAAATACAAACCACTTGTTCAATATGTATGCAGACTCGTCCAAAATAATGCTATAATAGCCGGTGAGGTGAGCAAAATGCCATTTGACGGAATCGTAACAAGGGCAATTGTAAATGAATTGGGAGAAAAAATAGTTGGCGGTAGAATTAACAAAATCTATCAGCCTACAAATACTGAGGTTGTACTTACTGTAAGAAATAATCGAGAAAATCATGCTTTACTTTTATCGATTCATCCTTCTTATTCGCGACTTCATTTAACAAATGACACCTATAAAAATCCAGATGAGCCGCCAATGTTTTGCATGCTATTACGGAAACATCTAGCTGGATCAATCATCGAAGAAATAGAACAGTATGATATGGAACGTATCATCGCCTTTCGTTTTCGAGCGATAGATGAAATTGGAGATATCGTTATGAAAGTGTTGATGGTTGAAATAATGGGAAGACATAGTAATGTTGTCTTAGTTAACGAAAATAAAAACACGATTATTAATTGTTTAAAGCATGTACCTCCGTTTCAAAACAGATATCGTACATTGCTACCAGGAGCAGACTATAAATTACCTCCGTCCCAAAACAAGCTCAATGTCCTTAATACGAATGAAATAGAATTTATTAAAAAATTAGATTTCAATTCAGGTAAATTAGATAGACAAATCGTTCAAATATTAACTGGTGTTTCACCGATGGCAGCAAAAGAATTAATTCATCGTGCAAAATTAGGATCAGAAACAACCTATATGAAAGAATTTTTAAACTTTCAAAAACAGATTATCGAAAATAAATTTGAACCAGCAATTTATCGAAATAATAAAGAGGATTTTCATGTCATACCTGTAACTTATATGGAGCAGAAACAGGCTTTTACAAGTACAAATGACATGGTGGATGCTTTTTATTCAAATAAGGCAGAGCGCGACCGTGTCAAACAGCAAGCACGTGATTTAGAACGTCTAGTAAAAAATGAATTAGAGAAAAATAATAGAAAACTTACCATCCACCAGACTACAATTAAAAAAGCAAAAAATGCACAAATGTATCAAAAGCAAGGTGAATTGCTTACTGCTAATATGCATCTGATAAAAAAAGGAGACCAATCCATTTCGGTTGTTGATTATTACGATCCTAATCAAAAAGAAATTACAATAGACCTTTTACACGATAAGACGCCTAGTGAAAATGCACAATTGTTGTTTAAAAAGTATCGTAAGCTATCAACTGCAAAGAAAAATGCAGAACTAGAAATAATAAAAACAAAAGCAGAGATCGATTATTTAGAAAGTATCCTCCAACAAATGAATAGTGCTAGAGATGAAGATATTGATGAAATACGTGAAGAATTAAGAGAAGAAGGGTATCTTAAGAAACAAACTAAGCGGAAAAGAAAGCGAAAAAAACCTATACCAGATGAATTTATATCTACAGATGGAACAACGATTTACGTTGGTCGGAACAATAAACAAAACGAATATGTTACCCATACATTAGCTAATAAAAGTGATATTTGGCTTCATACATTAGATATTCCTGGTTCCCACGTGGTGATTAAATCAGCAAATCCTAGTGAACAGACTATAGAGGAAGCCGCTCAATTAGCAGCTTATTTTAGCAAAGCCCAACAATCCTCTTCTGTTCCGGTAGATTATACTGAAATACGTCATGTAAAGAAACCGAATGGAGCAAAACCTGGATTTGTTATTTACACAGATCAAAAGACATTATACGTCACTCCAGATGAAGAAGTGATAAAAAAATTAAAAGTATAACATAGTAAAACCCTTCTTTCCAGTTCACGAATACGAACTTAAGAAGAAGGGTTTACTAAATATTTTTGCATGGTGGTGAGTTAACTATTCAAACTGTTCACCTAATAATAGATCGATAAAACTATTTACTTGTGGTAATTTTCGGATTCCACCTTGGTAACAAAGCCATGTATCCCGTGTAATAGCTTCTCCTTGCACTTCAAGAGGTAAATGTGGATATTTATCCATCAATACATCGGAAACACTTTTTGGGAGAATTGCCATGCCTAATCCTTGTTTCATAAATTGTTTACATGTTTCAATTTGATCTACACTAATTTTCTGTATAGGTTTGATCTTATCTTGATGATAAAATAGCCAATGGTTCATTAAATCATGTAAATCGTCGTCACTTTTAAATTGAATAAGTGGACGCTCCTTCACTTCTTCCTTTTTAAATGGTTTCGTATCAAAAATATATAAAGGATCTTTGAATAATAAAATAGAGGTATTATCTTTAATCTTTTCCCCTCGAATAATTGTTACATGATATTTCGTATGATCTCGCTTTAGATTTTCACTCATGCCAGTTACTAAGTCAATTGAAACAAGAGGATACATCTTTGTAAATTTCGATAAAATTGAAGGTAAATAGCGTTGACTGATGACCGAAGAACATGCAATCGATAATGTACCTCGTACTTCAATACTTGAAGCAGCCAGTTTATTTTTAATATCTTTTTCTCGGTCTACAACTTCCTGCGCATGCCTTAAAATCATTTCCCCACTAGGTGTTAGTTTCAGACGTTTAGATGTTCGAATAAAAATTTGCTCACCAAAATATTCTTCAATAAATTTTAATCGCTGAGATACGGCAGGCTGAGAAATAAGCACTGCTTTTGCCGTCCCCCTAACAGTTCCGATCTTTTCTAACTGCAATAATAACTCATAGTCTTCAATTTTCATTATATAACCCTTTGCTTGTATAAGTATTTTCAATCACTTTTAATTATATAATAATATTAAAATAATTTCATTCATTATTAATATTATGTGAAAGAAGCATATTACACATAAGAATAGATAGTTGAATGTAGATTACAAGTTGAACATAACTAATTCCGTAGACGAGAGATTACCAGTCGGGGAATATAGTTTCTACTAACTAGTTTACGTAGACTGTGACGTACTTTATTTATGTCCCCTCTTCCAAACCTAGATACTGCATCGTTAATTTGTGCAACGGACAATTGCTTTCACCACAGGCATAAGAGCGACATCAGTTTAAGAAACACTACCACTTACTTTCACTGTGTCTCCTTTACCGCGGGCAACACTATACGCTGATTACCGCTGATAAAATCACCTCTGCCCCCGATAAAACTACACAACCGCCCGATATTTGAGGCCAATCCGCCGTTATCCCAGTACAACTCGCCGATAAACTATTTATCGCCGTTATCTTATGTTTTCCGCCAATAATTCAATTTGCTTCACCGTTATAACTGCTCCACCGCCGATATTAGAGGCCACCCCGCCGTTATATGAGTGTAATTCGCCGATAAACTATTTATCATAAGGAGATTCATTGGCATACTCTGGGTTATCAATGCACGGCAGCATCTTTAAAAAGAAAAAAAGAAATCTAAACTGACTCCATGTATATCGAATCAGTTCGGATTTCTCTATGACTAAAACATTTTTGCTCAAACTCTGTTTATTATTATAATTGATCTCGCCATTTCAGTAACTTTTTACGATCTACTTCAGTGATTTCATCATCTGTTACCAATACGTCAAGGAGCTTATCAAAACTTGTAATTGTAAAAGCTGGTAGATTTTCCTCTTTAAATCGTTTGTCAGAAACTTCTAATCCGTACGTAAAAATTGCTAAAATTGCTTGAACGTCCAAGCCTTTACTTCGTAAGACATTAGCTGTTTCTAGAGAAGATCCACCTGTTGATATTAAGTCTTCTATAACTACAATCTTTTGTCCTTTCTCTACTTTACCCTCAATTTGATTTCCTTTACCGTGTCCTTTCGGTTTTGATCGGACATAAATCATCGGGATGTTTAATTCGTTCGCTAACCAAGCAGCATGAGGAATTCCTGCGGTTGCACATCCTGCAATAATATCAGGTTTAATATTTAAGTCTTGTAGTTTCTGAATAAACGCTTTTGTTATTTTTTGACGAATAGCAGGATATGACATCGTTAATCTATTATCACAATAAATAGGTGATTGTATCCCTGATGTCCATGTAAAGAAACTGTCTGTTTTAATTTGTACAGCTTTTATATTTAATAAATCTCTCGCTATTTCATTTTGAAGTTCCATTTTCCCACTCCTCTACTGCTTGTGCATATGCATTCTTCGGATTTTGCGATTTTGTAATACTCCGTCCAATCACGATCGCATCGGTTCCTTGCGCTTTTGCAAATGCAGGTGTTGCGATTCTTTTTTGGTCATCACTAGTACTCTCTCGTAAACGAATTCCAGGTGTCATCGTAAGAAACGATTCGTTACAGCTTTGTTTAATCTTTTTTACTTCATGTACTGAACAAACTACTCCATCTGCTCCATTATCGTTTGCTAGTTTTGCAAAATGGACTACATTTTCTTCCACCGTTCCTTTTAATCGTAAATCTTTGTTCATTCTTTGTTCATCCGTTGATGTTAAAATTGTAACGGCGAGCAATTTTGTGTGATGAGAACTTGCTGATTTACTTTGTAATCCTTCTTTAGCTTTTTGAATCATTTGCCCCCCACCAAGAGCATGTAAGTTTACGTAGTCAACTTCCAAAGCTGCTAAATTTTTCATTGCACGCATAACAGTAGTTGGTATATCATGTAATTTTAAATCAAGAAATATAGCATGATCTCGATCTTTTAAATTTTCAATAACAGAAACTCCTTCTTTATAAAACAACTCCATGCCTACTTTTACAGGTATACCATGTAAGTTATTTTCATCTAGAAACTGGCGTGTCTGTTCCCAATTAGGGAAATCTAATGCGAGAAAAATATTATTCATTGATGCGCTCCTCCTGTTGCTTCTTGAACTGATGTAAATTGATATTTATTAAGAATATTAGGTAATTCATCAATTATTTCTGAGCAGACAAAGGGATTTTGAAAATTAGCAGTCCCAATCGCGACAGCATCTGCTCCAGCTAATAAGAATTCAAGTACATCTTCAGCTGTTTGAATGCCTCCCATTCCAATGATAGGAATCGTTACATGTTTTTTTACTTCATAGATCATCCGAATGGCAACAGGTTTAATTGCAGGACCAGATAACCCTCCAGTTTTATTAGAAAGAATGGGTTTCTTGCTAGGTAAATGAATTTGCATTCCTGTTAATGTATTTATCATAGACAATCCGTCTGCTCCAGCCGCTTCTATTGCAACTGCCATTTCAGTAATATTACTTACATTAGGAGACATTTTTACATAGACTGGTACATTACTAAGCTTTTTTACCCTTTCTGTCACTTTGCTAGCCATAGCCGGGTCCAAGCCAAATTGTACCCCGCCTTCTTTCACATTTGGACATGAAATATTTAATTCAATAGCAGCAATATCCTGACTATGATTTAATGTTGTAACTACTTGTTCATATTCTTCTATTGTACTACCAGCAACGTTTGCGATGATCGGAATATGATATTGTTTTAAAAAAGGCACTTCCTTTTCAACTATCTTCTCTACGCCAGGATTTTGTAAGCCAATCGCATTTAGCATTCCTGATGCTGTCTCAGCAACTCTTGGAGTCTCATTTCCAAATCTTTTTGATCCAGTTGCTGCTTTCATAATAACAGCTCCTAATTTACTTAAATCATAAAATTGACTATATTCACGTCCAAATCCAAAACAACCGGAAGCTGGCATAATAGGATTTTTCAATTTAAGTCCTGGTAAATTTACAGATAAGTCGATCATATTATCACCTCATCAGCGGCGAAAACTGGACCATCTTGACATATTTTCTTATATCCTATTCCATCATTTGTTTTAAGAACACAAGCAAAGCATGCTCCAACTCCACAACCCATCCGTTCTTCAAAGGATATATATCCTTTTTTATGTGCTAATGTTTTTTTCACTGCTTTTAGCATCGGCAATGGACCACAAGCATAATAGCGATCAAAAGAAGAGACATTAGGAATCAGATCGGTAACTAAACCACGATGCCCATAAGAACCATCATTTGTTACAATATATGTTTCACCTAACATATTAAATTCTTTTTCATAAAACACAAAATCTTTTGATTGAAAACCTAATATAAATTGCAATTTTATGCCACGTTCTTTTAACGCAGTTGCTAAAAAATATATTGGGGGTATGCCGATCCCCCCACCTATAAGTAAGACGGAATCATTCGGCTTTAAATCTTCTATAGGAAACCCGTGCCCAATTGGGCCTAATCCATCCAATTGTTCACCACTTTGGTAACCCGATAATTCTTTAGTTCCTGTTCCAATTGTTTTGAAAAGAACTTTCACCACTTTATCCATTTGGTTACATGACGCGATAGAAATCGGACGTCTTAGCGTATGTCCAGGAATAGACAGATGTAAAAACTGGCCTGGAACGGCATGAGTACTTATATATTCATTTTCTAATGACATCTCATATGAATCTGTAGCTATTTCTTTCACAGACATTACCTTTAGGATTTCCTTTTTTATCATTTTATTATTGCCCCTTTGTCTGTTAATGATCTTACTCGAAAGGTTGCAGAATCTATAACATGCAAAATTGCTTCCGCAGTATCTAAATTTGTTAGACAGATAATTCCATGTTCCACCGCTTCTCTTCGAATTCTAAATCCATCTGATCTCGGCTTTTTACCTGATGTTATCGTGTTTACTACAAAATGAACATCTCCATTTCGAATCAAAGATAGAACATTTTTTTCAGGGGAACCAATTTTACCAACTGATATAACAGGGAGGTCATTTTTATTCAAAAATGCTGCAGTCCCTTCAGTAGCAAATAGTTGGAATCCTAGTTCATAAAACTGTTTTGCCGTTTTATAAACTTCTTCTTTATCTTTATCCGCAACAGTTAGTAAGACTGAACCTTCCAAAGGAATAGAAATACCTGATGCTGTAAAGCCTTTATATAAAGCTTTTTCTAATGTAATATCATAACCGATTGCTTCTCCTGTCGATTTCATTTCAGGACCTAATGTTGTATCGACACTGCGCAATTTTTCAAATGAGAATACAGGAAGCTTTACATATACATTTTCACTTTCTGGATATATTTCTGTTTCATATCCATTTTCACTTAATTTACTTCCGAGAATACATCTTGTTGCTAAATTAGCCATTGTGATTCCCGTTACCTTACTTAAAAAAGGTATTGTCCGACTTGCCCGAGGATTTACCTCTATAATATAGACATCATCTTGTTGAATAATAAATTGGATATTTACTAAACCGACGACATCGAGCGCTTTGGCAATTTTTTCTGTCGCTTTTAGACATTTTTGCTTGACAGACTCACTTAAACGCTGCGGCGGATAAACTGCTATCGAATCACCAGAGTGAACTCCAGCACGTTCAATATGTTCCATAATTCCGGGAACAAAAGTTGTCTCTCCGTCACTGATTGCATCTATATCTACTTCAATTCCTGTTAGATATTGGTCTATTAATAACGGTTTATTCGGATTAATGGCCCCTATTTTCTGTATATAAGTAGCGAGTTCTTCTTCGTCATATACGATTTCCATTTGGCTTCCACCAATTACATAGGAAGGTCTGACAAGGACTGGAAACCCTATTTCTTTCGCTGTTTTCATCACCATATCTTTATTAGTGACTGCTTTTCCTTTTGGTCTTTTTAAGTCCAACTGCTCTAATAGCTGCTCAAATTTGTTTCTATCTTCTGCACGATCAATTGCTTCCAGACTCGTACCTAAAATGGTTACTCCTCGATCTTCTAATCCTTTTGCAAGATTAATCGCTGTTTGACCTCCAAATTGGACAATAACTCCAATTGGATTTTCCAACTTAACTACATGCATAACATCTTCTAATGTTAATGGTTCAAAATATAACTTATCTGAAACAGAAAAGTCTGTCGATACCGTTTCCGGATTATTGTTCATAATAATTGCTTCATAATCCATTTCTTTAATTGCTTTTACCGAATGAACGGTAGCATAATCAAACTCAATTCCTTGCCCAATTCGAATCGGGCCAGACCCTAAAACGATAACTTTTTTCCGTTCAGAAGGAATTGATTCATTCTCCTGTTCATACGTACTATAAAAGTAAGGGGCAGCCGGCACTTCTGTTGCCGCGGCAGTATCAACCTTCTTAAACACAGGTTGTATTCCTTCTGTCATTCTAAATGCATAAACTTTTTCTTCCGTTGTTTGCCATAAACGAGCTAATTGAATATCAGAAAAACCATAATGTTTTACCTTTAATACGATTTCTTTATTAAAAGGTGAAGTCGCTGCTTCTTTTTCCAATTGAATAATATGATTAAATTTACTTAAGAATAAACGATCAATTTTCGTAATCTGATATATCTCTTCCACGCTTATTCCTTGTCTAAGAGCTTCAGCAAGGATAAATACACGTTCATCATCGGCATATTCTAAACGTTTTTTTAATTCTTCTAACGTTAGTGACTCAAGATTTGGAAGATAAAGATCACCATTTCCAATCTCTAATGATCGAACTCCTTTAAGAAGGGATTCTTCCAAATTTCGGCCAATAGCCATTATCTCACCCGTTGCTTTCATTTGTGTGCCTAATTTACGATCGCCAGCAACAAATTTGTCAAAAGGAAAACGAGGTATCTTTGTTACTACATAATCTAAAACTGGTTCATAACCAGCAAATGTTTTACCTGTTAACGGATTATTTATCTCATCCAAAGTTAAACCAACCGCAATTTTCGCTGCAATTTTAGCGATCGGATAACCTGTCGCTTTTGAGGCTAATGCAGATGATCTGCTAACCCGAGGATTTACTTCAATAATATAATACTTAGAACTATACGGATCTTTGGCTAGTTGTACATTACAACCACCTTCAATTTGTAAAGCGCGAATTAATTTTAATGACACATTCCTTAACAATTCACTTTCACTATCTGATAATGTTACAGATGGAGCAACAACGATTGAGTCACCAGTATGAATTCCAACTGGATCTATGTTTTCCATATCACAAACGACAATGGCCTGATCCTTTGCATCTCGAATGACTTCATACTCAATTTCTTTAAAGCCGGCAATACTTTTTTCAATTAGACATTGAGAAACAGGAGACAGAGCTAGACCATTTTGCACGATGTGTATCAGTTGCTCTTTATTTTCACACATCCCGCCACCAGTACCTCCTAAAGTAAAGGCTGGTCTCACAATAATAGGATAGCCAATTTTTTCTGCGAATTGGATAGCTGCATCTACAGTTGTTACAATTTCGCTAGGAGGAACAGGTTCATTTAATTCGTCCATTAATGTTCTGAATTTTTCTCGGTCTTCAGCCTTTTGAATCGCTTCTAGAGAGCTTCCAAGCAATTTCACCTGACATTCTTCCAATATTCCTGACTCATCTAATGCCACTGCCAAATTCAGACCGGTTTGTCCGCCTAATGTCGGTAGTAAAGCACAAGGTCTTTCCTTGCGGATAATTTTCGACAAAAATTCTACTGTTAAAGGTTCCATATACACTTTATCTGCGACTGTATGATCTGTCATAATTGTTGCAGGATTAGAATTTGCTAATAGTACTGTATATCCTTCTTCTTTTAATGACTGGCAAGCTTGGGTACCGGAATAATCAAACTCTGCTGCTTGCCCGATCACAATGGGACCTGAACCGATGACAAGAATTTTCTTAATTGCATTATTTTTAGGCATGTGGCAATCCTCCAAGTTTTTAATTTTTGATTTTAGTATTAAATCGAATTGTTAAAGTTATTTATAAATTAAATCCTTTTTATACACTATCTTTCCAGAGACAATTGTAAGCAGTGGATTCCCATACACTTTCCATCCATCGAAAGGAGTATTTTTACCTTTGGAATAAAAGGTTTGTTTATCTATCGTAAACTGCTGTTCAAGATCTACTACTGTTATATCAGCCATCCTGTTTTCCTCTAATCTTCCATAAGGTAAATTAAATACTTCTGCAGGTTTACAAGTAAGCATCTCTACTAATTGTTTCAAGGACATTTTCTCTGTTTGAACGAGATGCGTGTACAATAATGGGAACGCCGTTTCTAACCCAACGATGCCAAAAGGTGCTTGTAACATCCCTAATGCTTTTTCCTCTTCAGCGTGTGGTGCGTGGTCTGTAGCTATAAAATCAATCGTTCCATCTAATAACCCCTCTAATAACGCATCCCTATCAGCTGTACTTCGAAGAGGAGGATTCATTTTATAATTAGGATCGTTTTGCTGAATATCATCTTCTGTTAGTAATAGATGGTGGGGAGTTACTTCAGCAGTTACACGGATACCAGCTCGTTTCGCATCCCGAATGACTCGTACTGACTCTTTTGTACTTACATGACAAACATGATAATGACAATTTGCTTCTTCAGCTAATAGAACATCACGGGCAATCTGTGCAGATTCGCAAGCACTAATTATTCCTGGTAATTTTAATCGCTTGCTTACATTTCCTTCGTGTACAACCCCACCATATAAAATGGAGTTATCTTCACAGTGCGCAACAATAGCCTTATTATTTACCGCAGCCTCTCTCATCGCTTCTAGCATTTGTCCTGCAGACTGAATTCCAACCCCATCATCCGTAAAAGCAAAAGCATCAGCATGACTTAATTCTGTAATGTTCGTTCTACCTTCACCAGCTAACCCTTTTGTAATTGCTGCATATGGCAGTACCCTGATCAGAGCGTTCTCTTTAATACGGTTCTGAAGTTTGTTCAGTTCATCTACTGAGTCAGGTACAGGATTTGTATTAGGCATCGTACATATAGTCGTAAATCCCCCTCTTGCAGCAGCTTTAGTTCCTGTAGAGATTGTTTCTTTATGCTCTCCACCTGGTTCTCTTAAATGTACATGGACGTCAATAAAACCTGGTAATATCAACTTTCCATTACAATCAATTTCTTTATCAGTAGTTTCATTAATTTGTGGGGCAATTTTTTTAATGAGTTCCCCTTCAATTAATATTTCACATTGCTCTAATTGGTTGTTTCCGTTCAATCGTGTCGCATTTTTTAATTTGATCATCATGAATAATCCCCCAGTTTAATAGTTGTTTTGTTAACACTGCCATTCTTACATACACACCATTTTCCATTTGGTTAAATATTCTTGATCTCTTACATTCCACTAAACTTGAATCAATTTCTACCCCACGATTGACAGGTCCAGGGTGTAAAATAATAGCATGATTCTGCATCTTTCTTTCACGCTCAACTGTTAATCCATATTTTTCTAAATATTCGATTGCAGCATGTATGAACCCATGATGTCGTTCATGTTGGATTCGTAAAAGCATGAGGACGTCACTTTGCTCAACCGCTTGATCTAGAGTCAGGATCGGATAACCGAGTGATTCATCCATTAATTCAGGCGCCCCCGTAAAATACACATTTGCTCCTAATTTACTTAGCATTTCTGCATTCGATCTAGCTACTCTGCTATGTTTAACATCCCCTGCGATCGTTATGTTTAAGTCTTTAAAACATTCGAATTCTTGGTAGATTGTATAAGCATCTAATAAACTTTGGGTCGGATGATCTTTCGTGCCCGCACCCGCATTGATAACAGGAATGGAAAGTTTTTCATTTAATTCTTTCATCCAATCATCGGCCTCATGTCTGATTACTAAAACATTTGCTCCAATTGCTTCAAAAGTTCTAGCTGTATCATATAATGTTTCTCCTTTTTTAATGCTTGACATTTCGGCATGTAATTCTAAAGGTTCTAATCCTAGTTTTCTTTCCGCAACAATAAAACTCATTTTTGTACGTGTACTTGGTTCAAAAAATAAGTTTGCAGCAAATAACTGCTTTGATATTTCATAATCATGTGTACGGAATCGATCTGCCGTTTCTAATAAGTATTTAATCTCTGCTACAGATAGGTCTTGCACAGAAATAAAATCTCTCATAATGAACACTCCAGTTTATTAATTATTTTTAGTTACAATTGGCACTAAGTATCGACCCGAATGTTTGATTAGCTTTAAACCCAAGTGGTTAAAAAAAACCTCTTTGCAAAAGGTCGCAAAGAGGCATACGTATACCGTATGGTTATACATATCTGAGCTACCTTTTAAATCTCACAGGATTTAATTAAAGGGCCAAACTTATTTATTTAATTCAAAAATACTTACTTCATCTGTATCATCTTGTTCTTTCACCTGAACGACGACGAGTTCTTCTTTTGAAGTTGGAATATTTTTTCCGACATAATCTGCTCTGATCGGTAATTCCCGATGACCACGATCCGTTAATACAGCTAACTGGATTTGCGATGGTCTGCCGATATCCATTACAGCGTCCATTGCCGCTCTAACAGTTCTTCCAGTAAATAATACATCATCGACTAAAATGACTGTTTTATTTGTTACGTCAATTTCAATATTTGTTGAAATTAACTTAGGATCTAATGATTTCTTTTGTAAATCGTCTCGATACAACGTAATATCAACTTCTCCAATCGGGACAGCGATCTTCTCAATTTGATTAATTTTCTGTTGTAATCGTTGCGCTAGGGGTGTCCCTCTTGTTTTAATTCCTACTAAAACAAGATTATCTCCACCCTTATTTCGTTCTAAGATTTCATGTGCAATTCTAGTCAATGCTCTATTCACCGCTGAGTCATCAAGAATAGTAGTTTTCTTATTCACTCTCCCACCCCCTGTAACATATAAAAAACCTTTCACCAGGTAGAGGTAAAAGGTTTTGGACATACGTCGCTAAAGTTCCATTTCCTTATTAGCCTCTCTGGACTATATTAAAGGATCTCATATTTAATTTTAAACTATGCTTATTATTTCAAACTCATCATATAAAGTCAAGACATATTTTCTAGTCTTTGCAATAAATTTTTGAAATCACTAGGTTGATCAACTTTAAAAGTCATTCGTTCTTTTGTGGAAGGATGTAGAAAGCCGATCTGTTTTGAGAATAGTGCTTGTCCTTTTATTAAGGTAGATTTCTTACGACAATACACTTCATCTCCTACAATCGGATGATTAATATATTTTAAATGAACTCTGATTTGATGAGTACGGCCTGTCTTTAACTCACATTCGACATGCGTATATTGCTGAAATCGCTTCAATACATGAAAGTGTGTTTCTGCCTCTTTTCCATTTTGTACAACCGCCATTTGTAATCTGTTTTTAGGATTACGACCAATTGGCGCTTTAATTACTCCCTTAGAATGAGACATTACACCATAAGTAATTGCTTCATAAATGCGTGTTACAGTTTGATTTTTAAATTGCTCTTTTAAAAACTCATGTGTCTTATTATCTTTAGCAGCAACTAAAATACCACTCGTATCTTTATCTAACCGATGGACAATCCCTGGACGGTCTTCTCCACTTAAGGTCGATAATTGTTTACAATGATACATTAGACCATTTACCAATGTGTGAGAAGTCACTGTTTGTGTTGGATGTACAAGCATTCCTTTAGGTTTATTGATTACGATCAAAAACTCATCCTCATATAAAATATGTAATGAAATAGGTTCTGCTTTTATTTCATCTTGTTTTTCTTCAGGTATACTCCAATTTATTTGATCGTTTCGTTTACATTTATAATTAGGCTTTTGTGATTCTCCATTTACTGTAACATATTCATCTTTAATCCACGCCTGCACTTGCTGACGTGAGTTAGCTTTATTTAATTCGGTTAAAAGTTTATCTAGTCGAATGCCCTCTTTTTCTTCTTCAATTTTATATGAAAAAGTCATGATGAATTACTTCCTTTCTTTCGCTTTTCTTTCATCGAGAAAAGTAACAAGCAAAACAAGAATAACCCCTACCGATAATGCAGAGTCTGCCACATTAAAGATTGGAAAATCGTAGTTAATAATAATAAAGTCTAAAAAATCTACTACTTCTTTTCTAAACAATCGGTCAATAAAGTTACCAATTGCCCCTCCTAAAATTAAACTTAACGATATCGCCAGTAATTTATTTTCTTTGGCATGTGTTTGCATATAATAAATAATACCAATCACAACGACTACAGTAATGATATAGAAAAAAATCATTTGTCCTTTTAAAATACCCCAGGCAGCTCCTGTATTTCGATGTGAAGTAATATAAAAGAAATTATTTATAATTGGAATACTCTCATATATTTCCATTTTCTTATCGATAAGCCATTTTGTCCACTGATCAAAAATAATGACTAGTAATGCTAGTATGTAATATCGTTTCATATTCATTCCTCCGAACTGCGACCAATCTTAAAAACACATGTAATTTACAAAATCTATATATATAATATTGGAGAGATACTAAGAAAAAAGAAAAGTGGCTACCTAATTCATATTTTAAGAGGAAAAAGAAAAGAATCTGTCAGTTTCCATTGGAAAGATGCTTCATACATTATGACAACGATCACCTGCTGATTTTATGTTCTAACAGGTGATGTCATCAATTAATATTAGTACATTCTCTGCACTTACCATTCCCATAACTAATCAGGAATTGAACAGTTTGCAGCAAATCCATAGAAAAGCGAGCAGATTCTTATATGTTATTTGAAATAAATAATTTTCTAATTACACTAAATGACTATAGTGTTCATCGACAACTTCAGCACAACGTGTACAAAGTTCTGGATGTTTTTCATTTTGTCCAACAGTATCAGATAACATCCAGCATCGTTCACATTTTTCACCTGGGTGTTTTTCAACGAATATACGAACCGTTTTATAATCTTTTGCTTGTGAGTGAGATTGATTAATGACTGCTTCAGATACAATTAGCAGTTGGTGAATATTCGGGATTGACTCCAATACTTTCTTCGTAAAATCATCATTTGCTTCAATCGTAATTTTTGCTTCTAATGGTTTTCCGATAATTTTATCGTTACGTGCTTCTTCAAGTGATTTCAACACATCTGAGCGTACTTTCATGAAGTGATTCCATTTTTCTTGTTCTTTTTGATCAAAATTTTCGACTTCGTGTACTTCCGGCATATCTGTAAGCTGAACGTACTCAGCCTCTACTCCATTAATATATTCCCATACTTCTTCAGTCGTATGCGGAATAATTGGAGTCAGTAACTTAACAATTGAAACTAATGTTTCATGATATACCGTTTGAATGCTACGGCGTTTATGATTATTTTCCGCTTCAATATATAGAATATCTTTTGCGAAATCTAGATAGAACGCACTTAAATCAATTGAAATATAATTATGAATGTCATGGAAAACATCAGCAAAATCATAATTATCATAATTATTTTTAGTATTGGATACTAAACTCTGTAGACGATGTAACATATAGCGGTCTACTTCTTCTAAGTCCTTTTCTGCTACAGCATCTTTACTTGGATCAAAATCAGCCAAATTAGCTAACATAAAACGAAATGTATTTCTGATTTTACGATAGTTTTCAGCAACCTGTTTTAAAATATCTTGTGAAATTCTTACATCTGCTTGATAATCAACCGAAGCAACCCATAATCTTAAAATATCAGCCCCTAGCTGTTTCAAAATTTTTGCAGGTGGGATAATATTTCCTAATGATTTACTCATTTTTCTACCATCACCATCTAAAACAAATCCATGGCTTAGAATTCCTTTATATGGTGATTTCCCTGTAACAGCAACTGCTGTAGAAAGTGATGAGTTAAACCATCCGCGATATTGGTCACTACCTTCAAGATAAATATCAGCCGGTCGATGTAATTCCGGACGTTGTTTCAATACTGCTTCATGAGATGAACCGGAATCAAACCAAACATCCATAATATCCGTTTCTTTTGTAAACTGACCATTAGGACTGTGTTCGGATGTAAATCCATCTGGCAATAGATCTTTTGCATCCCATTCAAACCAAATGTTTGAACCATGTTCTCTGAAAAGATTGGAGACATGATCAACAGTTTCATCCGTGATGATCGGTGTATTGTCTTCACCATAGAATACAGGAATCGGTACCCCCCATGTACGCTGTCTCGAGATACACCAGTCCTCTCGGTCTCTAACCATATTGTACAGACGGGTCTCTCCCCAATGCGGGTGCCATTCTACTTCCTTAATTTCGTCCAAAATATTTTGTCGGAAATCTTTAATGGAAGCAAACCACTGGGATGTAGCTCTAAAAATAGTCGGCTTTTTCGTGCGCCAATCATGCGGATATGAATGCGTAATAAATTTTAAATTTAATAAAGCATCTACTTCTTTTAATTTATCTGTTACCGCTTTATTTGCATCATCATAAAACATTCCTTCAAAACCAGGCGCCTCACTCGTGAAGTAGCCACGATCATCAACTGGACAAAATGCTTCAACATCGTATTTTTTCGATACATAAAAGTCATCTTCCCCATGACCTGGTGCTGTATGAACACAACCTGTACCTGCTTCAGTAGTTACATGTGTACCAAGCATAACAATTATGTCACGATCATAGAATGGATGTTTTGCAATTATTTTATCTGCTTGACGGCCCATAAATGTACGAACTTCTTTATAGTTATCCCAATCAAGCTCTTCAGCAATTGCTTCTAATAAATCGTGTGCAACGACATATTTTTCACCATTTACGTCTACCACAACATATTCTAAGTCAGGATGTAAACTAATCCCTAAACTTGCTGGAATTGTCCAAGGAGTTGTCGTCCAAATAATAATTTTCGTTCCGTTTTCCAATAAATCATGTCCGTCTGTTACATCATATGAAACATAGATAGACGGAGAACGCTTGTCTTGATACTCAATCTCGGCTTCAGCTAAAGCAGATTCTGAAGAAGGTGACCAGTAAACAGGCTTTAGTCCTTTATAAATATATCCTTTTTTCGCCATTTCTCCGAATACTTTAATTTGAGCAGCTTCATAATCTTTCGTTAATGTAATATACGGATTATCCCAATCACCTGTAGCACCTAGTTGTTTCCGTTGTTCTCGCTGTCGATCTACTTGTTCAAGTGCATATTCAGCACATTTTTGACGAAACTCAGCTGTGCTCATCTTTTTACGATCAATTTTCTTGTTTTTAGTTAATGCTGTTTCAATCGGCAATCCATGTGTATCCCAACCTGGAACATATGGTGCGTGAAAACCTGACATCGATTTATACCGTACAATAAAGTCTTTTAAAATTTGGTTTAACGCGTGTCCAATATGCAAGTCCCCATTCGCATATGGTGGTCCATCATGCAAAACAAATAAAGGTCTTCCTTCTGTTCTTTTTTGCGTTTTTTCATATATTTTATTTTGATCCCATTCTTCTCTGCGTAAAGGTTCTTTATTAGGTAAATTACCTCGCATTGGGAATTTTGTTTTTGGCATTAGTAGTGTATCTTTATAGTCCATTTAAAATTTATCCTCCTTCAGAGTTTCACATGTCAAAAAATTTATTTCTTTTATAATACAAAAAAATCCTCAAAATCCCTAAAGGGACGAGGAAACCCGCGGTACCACCCTTATAAATATAATATATATTATATTCACTTTATATTCGTAACGTGAATCATCCGGCCAAATCTACTGAATTCAATTGGCTACTCCAGAATGATCTTCTAAAAGAATGACTGGATTAGGCTCCCACCAACCCTAACTCGCTTTACCAGTCTTTTTTCTCTTATACTATTTCTTTCATCGTATTTATAAACGTTTATTAAATTTACTACGCGATTTTATAATAATATTATTATAGCACAATAAAGCTTTATTCATACAACAAAACTATTGGCATCCTCAGTATAACATTTTATTCAGCTAGGATTTCTGATTCATCTTCAGCCGTCTCTAAAAATTGTTCCCAATCATCATTATTTACCATGTCAAGCTGTGCTTCAATTAACATCTTTAATCTAGTTCGAAAAACTTTTGACTGACGCTGTAATTCTTCCATTTCTACCGCAATTTTTCTAGATTTACCAAGGGATTCATTTATAATCCGATCTGCATTTTTTTCTGCTTCTTTAATAATAAGTTTTGCCTCTTTTCGAGCGTTTGCTTTTAACTCCTCGGCAGTTTCCTGAGCAATCAAAATGGACTTATTTAGTGTATCTTCAATGTTTGTGAAATGTCCTATTTTTTCGTTTAATTCTTCCACTTCTTTTTCTAAGCGTTTCTTCTCACGAATAGTCATTTCATAATCTTTAATAATTTGATCCAGAAATTCATTTACCTCATCTTCACTGTAACCTCTGATGCGTCTCGTAAATTCTTTATTATGTATATCTATTGGAGAAAGCATTAGATCAACACCTCCTGAAATTTGCTAGCATAGTTCACAAACATTCTCTGTTTAACATATTTTTCTATTATAATACATATTAAATGATTCAACATCTTATTTCTATACTTTTTATGCTTTTAATTTTGCAGTTGTTATTTTTATCTTATCTTTTCTTGTTTTTCCATCAATAGTAATGATCTTACTTCGTCCATAGCCACGTACTGAAATTAAATCATTAACAATTACTTGCATAGATGGGTCATCTACATCCGTAAAGTTTACTTTTACTTTGTTACCTTTTATATATTGCACAGCATCTTTCCTAGACATTCTATAAATTTCTTTTACGATTACATCTAATCGTAAAGAAGAAACAGTTTGTCCAGATGTTATCCATTCATCCGTTTTCTCCATAAGTTTTAAAAGATTCTTTTCTTTTAAACGAATACCAACATTATTAATTTGAGTAAGATTCATCATTATATAAGTAGACAGCTCTTTAGCTGCAATAAGTTGAAAATAATCGTCTGCAACAAAAATATCTCCTAATTTCCTACGTTCAATACCTAATGACATAAATGCACCAAGAATATCTCTATGTTTTACTTTATTAAATTTAGGATCAAAACGTCCTTCTAACAAAATTATATTAAACAATTCTTCACTAATTTCTTCATAAAACGGAACAATTAATGCGCGTCCACGCTCGGTATTACCTCCACCAAAAAATGAATATTTCATTGTTTCATTTTTGCTTCCGATTAAACTACTGACAATTTGTTGTTCTCTCGGATCTAAAAAATCGGTTAAATAATGAGAATAAGTCCGTTCCACCTGCTCTTTCCAGGATAATACCTGATCAACAAATGGATGTTCATGCTTTCTAAAATGTTGGTATATACTCACTTTTACTTACCAACCAATCATTCTGTATAATTCAAATACACCAACTCGTGCCAATTGCAATACAAAAATTGCAGCAATTGGAGATATGTCGATCATCCCTATTGGAGGTATTATTTTTCGAAACTGTTCTAAATAAGGCTCACATATTCTACCTAAAAACATCCCAATCTGAGATTCACGAGCCCCTGGAAACCAAGACATTAAAATATAAATAATTAATGCATAACTGTAGATGCTAATTGCACCACTAATTAAACCGACTATTTGTGCCATGTACTTACCATCCCTTTTTCATTTCATCCTCTTCCAATGATACAGTTGATATTGTTCCCGTAACATCTACTGTATCAGGTGTACATAAAAATGTTTCATGCCCTAACTTTTGAATATCTCCTTTAATAGAGTAAACGGTACCACTCAAGAAATCAACTATTCTTTTAGCTTGAGTATGGTCTACTCTTTGTAAATTAATAACAACTGCTCGCCTATTTAATAAATTATCTGCGATTTCTTGAACTTCGTTATACGATTTCGGTTCACATAAAATAACCTTGGAGGTCGGCTGTTGAATAGCAGATAGACTGACTACATTTTTACTTGTCTTTTTTGTAAATTGTTGGTCTTCGGGCTCGTCTACTTCAATTTCTTCAACATATTCATACTCTTCATCCGTATTAAAAAAGTTTTTAAATTTTTCTTTTAAACTCATTAGAAGCAACTCCTCTTAGGTTTTTCATCCTACTAATTTTGAGCCGATTCGAATATGTGTAGCGCCTTCTTCAATTGCGATTTCATAATCATTACTCATCCCCATTGATAAATAATTGCAAGGTGCATTAGAAATTTGTTCACGCATCACTTCATCTCGAATAATAGCCAATCTTCGAAATACACTTCTTATTTCCTGCTCATCATCTACATGCGGTGCCATTGTCATTAAACCGACCACTTTTACTTTTTCATATGGTTGAAGCTCTTTTATAAATGAGAGCACATCTTCCGGCTTTAATCCATGTTTGCTCTCTTCTCCACTAACATTTACCTGTAAGAAGCAATCAACCGGGTCATGAGATCGATTATTAATTTGTTTAGCTATAGATAATCGATCTAATGAATGGATAGCCTTCACTTTTCCAATTACTTCCTTTACTTTCCTTGATTGCAATGTACCTATAAAGTGAAAGTCTGCCTTATCTTGAATCACTTCATATTTATGTAATAATTCTTCCGTACGATTTTCGCCAATATTCGTGATTCCTGCTGCAATTAATTCTTCTGTTCGTTCTATTGTAACATATTTTGTCACGCCAATAACTGTTATTTCATCAACTTGGCGATTTGCTCTTACACAAGCCTGTTCAATTTTCTCTTGAATGGATGCTAAATTCTCTGAAACACTCATTGAAGACATACTCTCCTGTACATATATTATCTAAAATATTAGATTTAAATTATGAAATTCCATCATTGCAGAAATTTCTACCTCTATTTTAGCATAATATAAAAATTCTTCATTAAATCCGTCTAATTTATGCCATTATTTGTCGGAGATCCGTTCTTTTCTTCAGTGATAAGAATAATATCTGTACCAATTGTTACAATTTGATTCCATGCAATTACTTTTTCTTCTGGTTTATTAAAAAAAGATCCTTTCATTTGCCGTTCTATAATTACGAGTGCTGTGATTAAACCGTTTTGTTCATCAATTTCTAAATCATCAATAAACCCTAAACGTTTCCCAGTTTGCATTAAAACAACTTCCTTTTCTTGTAATTCTGATAATGTAACCAAATTAATCACCACCTCATTATATGTATATGATAACGTCTAAAATAATTTTCATAAAAAAAGAAACAGGCCCTTATATCCTGTTTCTTTCTTTTCATAATTCTATATATTATTCAAACATATCTACATTCATTTGTTCAATTGCCGCCTTCTCAAGCCGTGAAACCTGAGCTTGGGATATTCCAATTTCCTCTGCAACCTCCATCTGTGTCTTTCCTTGGAAAAATCGTTTGTTTAAAATAGATTTTTCTCTTTCATTTAATTGGTGCATTCCCTCTTTTAATGATAAGTGATCATCCCATTTATCATCGGATTCAGTATCATCACTTATTTGATCCATAACATATATTGGATCACCACCATCATTATAAATAGGCTCAAATAAAGATACTGGATCCTGAATTGCATCGATTGCGAATACGACATCTTCATGAGGTACACCCATTTCTTTTGCTATCTGAGCCGGAGTCGGTTCCTCCTGAGTTTTACTAATAAGTTTTTCCCTTACTTGTAATGCTTTATAAGCAGTATCACGTAACGATCTTGAAACTCTAATTGGGTTATTATCTCGTAAGTATCTTTTAATTTCTCCAATTATCATTGGAACTGCATATGTTGAAAAACGAACATTATGTTTAAGATCAAAATTGTCGATCGATTTCATAAGCCCAATACATCCAACTTGAAATAGGTCATCTACGTTTTCACCACGATTATTAAATCGTTTAATAACGCTTAACACTAATCTTAAATTTCCATTTACTAGTGTTTCACGAGCTGTAGTAACATCTTCATTTCGCTGAATTTGCTTAAAGAGCTTCCGCATTTCTTCATTCTTTAAGACTGGAAGTTTAGATGTATCCACACCGCATATTTCTACCTTATGTCTTAGCATTCTCTTTACCCTCCCGGTTTGTCATACTGCTCATGGTCAGTATCTCCGGAAGAGGTATTATTTATGCAACACACTTTACCATTTATACTCCTGAAAAACGGACATATTGCTGTCCTGTATAGTAATATCTCTCCACAAACTTTTTTACATCTATACCATTTTCTTGAATTCTTTTTGCAATCTTTTTATAATCTTTTTTTCCAAACGCGAAATATAGGATTGAGAGATCCCTAACATATCTGCAACATCTTTTTGTGTTTTTTCTTCTTTTCCAATAAGACCAAATCTTAATTCCATAATTCTTTTTTCTCTTACATTCAATGTAGATAATGCATTTACTAACAGTTGCTTATCGACCTTTGTTTCTAGACCTTTTGTAATGATATCTTCTTCTGTTCCTAGGACATCAGATAATAATAATTCGTTTCCATCCCAATCTACGTTTAAAGGTTCATCAAAAGAAACCTCTGTTTTAATCCGATTATTTTTCCTTAAGTACATTAATATTTCATTTTCAATACATCGAGAAGCATATGTTGCTAATTTTATTTTCTTATCGGGATCAAACGTATTTACTGCTTTAATTAATCCGATAGAACCAATGCTTATTAAATCTTCAATATTGATTCCTGTGTTTTCAAATTTACGAGCGATATAGACAACGAGGCGTAAATTGTGTTCAATTAGCGTTGCTCTGGCAACTTTATCCCCTGTAGGTAATCGTTCGAGAAGATTCCTCTCCTCCTCCTTTTCTAAAGGAGCAGGAAGAACTGTCTTTCCACCAATATAATATATTTCGTCTTTTTTAATTCCTATTTTAATTAAAAAATTATTCCACCATACTCTTAAACGATATTTCCACACTGCTAATTCTCCTTCTCATATTATTATGCACTTTTTATCGCATGTAAATGAATGATTTGCGGATGCAAAAGACAATGATAATGTTGATCGGCAGTTAAATTCCCTAGCTGAATACCGATTAGAACATTATTTGTTTCAATTATATTTTCTTCATAGAATATAGTTAGTTTGTCCGGTCGTATTGTATATAGAAAATCATTACTTCCTCCCACTCCTTGGAAAGGAACAATGGAAATTCGGCTTTTTACAACACTTGGTATTGTTGAAATGTCGTTATTAACAATGGCGTTTCTCAACATCATCCAATCCTCTTCATTGAAAAATTTTCTTATGAAGGGTTCATCACTAACAACGACAGGTCGATTTGACAATGGATCAACTAAGTGATTGCCGCTATCGATATATCCAATCGTTTGGTGCAATTGATTGTTAAACGAAAGTACACATTTATACATTTGATCGTATTTAATTTTATCTTTAACATGCCTGTCCATGCGATTTTTCGTAAATAACCAAACAATCGGAAAACCGATAATAATGAGAAGCAAGCTCACTTGGTCTCCATATATATTTCTAACATTTAATAAGAAATTAGTTGTTTGACTGCCAGTAATATCTTGGACAAGATAATGTAAACCGAATAAACCACCTCCAACTGTAAAAGAAATGAAATAAAATAAAAATAATTGCTTAAGTGACTGTTGCACCCCTCTATACCCAAACGTACAGATAATAATAAAGATTGAATATAAAGCTTTTCCTAAAAATGAATTAAAAAAAGATTGTGGAAAATAAATAAGGATTGGAACGAGTAAAGTAGCGATAATTGTTCCTAATAGTAAGCGATAGATAGTGAGTTGAACTCTCGCCAAGTATTTCGTTAATAATAAAATCATTACGTTAAAGAGTAAATTGAGGAGTATAATTAGATCTAAATAGATAATCAATTGACTCTGTCCTTCCAGACATTCTCTAACTTCCCTTTTGTAATTAATAGTATAGTAGAGTATATAAAAAAAGGATGTCACATCTTGTACGTAAGGAGGTATTTTTTCCTCCAACTTATAAGAAATTTTGTCAAAAAAACTTGGGGAGTTTGATCAAAGTAGATTAAATATAGGTGTCCAACCTATCATTTAAATGATAATTTTAACCATTACCAGATAAATAAAAAGGTTTCAATTCAATTGTTGTGGTAAAAATGAAAATGATTATCCCTAATTATAGAATCTTTTATTAATCGTAAGAATCCATTCATTTTCTGGGGAAAACTTCAGCAAGAACAGCGCAAAACAATAAAGCCCCCCCGAGAGCGAAAATAACGAAGTTCGACTAAAAACGATTGTAACGGATAATGTTGACATACTCCTTGCCCAGGGTATGGAGGCTAAATTTGTTCTCGAGGAAACCGCTCATTTGGAAAGGAGAGCATAGGGCCATTAGGAAATCATAAATATAGAAGAATATAGAAAGACATTTTACCTTTTCTGTAACTGATCTTACTAATTCTATTATTTGCCGTTAAAATCTTTCGCCGACAAGATAGGACAAAGAATGAAAAAACCAAGCATGATAAACATGCTTGGTTTTACTATTTATTTATTTCGATTACGATTTCTTAAAAATGTTGGTATATCTAAAGTTTCTTCATCATGTTGGTGATAAGCCTCTTCTTGCTTTGGCTCTCTTTCCCTCGGTTCATTTGTACGAGTTGCTGCTGCCTGTTGTTGGTAAGCTGAGGTACGAGCTTGAGCTTGTTTTCTCGGCTGTTGTTTTTTCGTTTCATCAAAGCCTGTAGCTATAACTGTAACAATTACCTCTTCTTTTAAATTTTCATTAATAACATTCCCAAAAATCACATTAACCTCATCATCTGCTGCGGAAGTAACGAGATCGGCCGCTTCCTGTACCTCAAAGAGGCTAAGACTAGGACCACCAGAAATGTTCATTAGAACACCTTGTGCCCCATCGATTGATGTTTCTAATAAAGGAGAAGATATAGCTTTTTTCGCTGCTTCAACAGCACGATTTTCTCCTGTTGCCACACCAATTCCCATCAATGCCGATCCTTTATCATACATAATTGTTTTCACATCGGCGAAATCAACGTTAATAAGTCCAGGTTTTGCGATCAGATCTGAAATTCCTTGCACCCCTTGGCGAAGTACATTGTCTGCTTCTCTAAATGCTTCTAACATTGGTGTGTTTTTATCGACTATTTCTAATAGACGGTCATTTGGAATAACAATTAACGTATCCACAGCTTCTTTTAATGCATCTATGCCTGCTTTTGCTTGTTTCTGCCTTCTTATTCCTTCAAAAGAAAATGGTCGTGTAACAACACCTACTGTTAATGCACCTAAATCTTTAGCGATCTGAGCGATCACAGGTGCAGCACCAGTACCGGTTCCTCCACCTTTTCCAGCAGTTACAAAAATCATATCTGCACCTTGAAGTACTTCTTCAATTTGCTCTCTGCTCTCCTCAGCCGCTTTTTTTCCTACTTCAGGATTTGCTCCGGCTCCAAGACCTCTTGTTAATTTTTCACCAATTTGTAATTTTATTTCTGCTTTTGATAGATTCAATGCTTGGGCATCCGTGTTAACTGCAATAAATTCGACACCTTCTACCCCATGATCGATCATGCGATTGACAGCATTATTTCCACCACCACCAACACCGATAACTTTAATTGTAGCAAGTTGGTCCGTATTCGTATCAAATTCTAACATGGTTAGTCCTCCTATGTAAATCACTAGTTATGGAAGCGATTATTAATTGTTTTTTATCTGTTATATACGTTATTCGAAGAATGATTTAAAGAAATTAGCTACTTTTGATTGCTTTGAATCTTCCTCTACTGACTGCTGTTGGTTCGTAGTTTTCCGATGTGTACTAGACGGCTGTTGGTTAACGATTAATGAAGGATATAAATCCTTCCCTTGAATTTTTGCATTACGATGTGCAAATTGAATCGTCCCTACACCTACAGTATATTGTGGCTCTCTAACCCCAATATAATCTGGTATAGCAATTCTAGCATTTGCTTTAAAGACGTCTTGGGCTAACTCTAGTACTCCTTGCATTTTCACTGTACCACCAGTCAGTACGTAGCCTCCACGTAAATCATGGAACCCCATTCTTCTAATTTCTTTTTCTGAAAGCTCAAAAATTTCTTCAAGTCTTGCTTCAATCATATCAGAAATTTGTAATTGATTGTATACTTCTTTATGATTACTTCCAATTATTGTAGCTTCAAACGTTTCATCCTGTAGTGCAGTATCAAAATAAGCATGTCCATATGTAATTTTTATATTTTCTGCTTCTTCTGTTGTTGTTCGAAGACCAATAGATAAATCTTTTGTTATGTTGTCTCCCCCAAGAGGAATAACGGATGTTGTAACTAGATGGTCATTTTGGAAAATAGAGATCGTTGTACAACCTCCACCGATATCAATTAAAGCAACTCCTAAATTTCTTTCATCTTTTGACAAAGCAATGGAACCGGCAGCGATCGGCTGTAAACAAATGTCTGTAATATTTAAGTTAGCCCTTTCTACGCATTTTAAAATATTATGTAAAACAGTTTTAGAACAAGTTATAATTGTCCCTTCCATTTCCAAGCGGACACCAATCATACCGCGTGGATCTGTAATCTCATCCAAACCATCTACAATAAATTGGCGTGGAATTACATCAATAATTTCTTTCTCTGGAGGAATAGAAATAACTTGGGCACCGTCAATGACTCGAGTAACATCTTCTTCGCCAATTTCACGGTTTTCACTTTGAACCGCCACAACACCGTGACAAGAATGAAGTTCAACATGATTACCGTTAACAGCGACAATCACTCGGTCAATACTCATATCGACCATATGTTCAGCCTGCTCAATGGCATTTTTAATCGAATGAACCGTTTCGTCTATATCAACGATTGCTCCTTTTCTCATCCCTTGAGACTTTGCGGTACCTACACCAATAATATTTAATGAATCTTTTAATACTTCTCCAATGATCACTTTTATTTCCGATGTTCCAATGTCTAAGCTGACTAACACTTCTCCATTACTCAATTAAGGCACCTCCACTATCAACAAATCAATTATTCTATTTTTTCAAAGTAGGCTCCTACACCCATATGTACAATTCCTTTTTCTTTAGGATCAAGTTGTGAAACAATCGATGGATAAGCCGCCATTTTACTTGCAAAATTTCTGATTGTAGCGTCAACCATAAATCCATCATTCATAAATAACATAATTTTATATTTGTTTTTGTCAGTTGGCTCCCAAGAAATCTCTGAAATTAAATCAAAAATATCAGGAGGAAGCTTACTTAATTCTGATACCATCCTTTGCAAATACTGTTCATCGTTAAAATTGTTAAGCAAAGGCCCATCACCTATATTATTCAAATTACTTGTTGTTATTATCATACCATTTTCCAAAACAGGATGAAATTCTAAATCTGATTTAATATAGCCAACTATGTTATATTCTTTGATTTTCAATTGAACCGTCTGTGGCAGCTTTCTCTCCACCTCGACCGTTTCAATTATTGGATGACTTTCCATTGAATCTATAATAGATTGCTTATTCATAACCCAAATATTTGAACTTGTTGTTAAACCACTTAGTTTTACAACATCCTCCTTTTTAATTACATCATTTCCATTTACTTCAATATTTTTGATATAACTTAATGGCGATTGTAAATAAATAATTATGGAGATTAACAAGAAAAAAATAGAAAGATAAAAAAGTAGCCTTCTGTTTGCCTTCTTTTTTCTTGCTTCTTTTAATTTAGGAATACGATCTTCTATGGAAACAATCTTCTTTTTTTCCATTTTATATCTTCCTTTATAAATTTTACATACCTGTTAGGAGTTTTAGATTAGATAAATATAGATAATACATGAATTATATCATATTTCATATCAAAACATATACTAGAGTCACATAATGTAATTAAATTTTAATTTTTCGTATATCTACTAATATTTAATAAAATACCAACTGAACATAATGTTAATGTGAGGGAAGAACCACCATAGCTTAAAAATGGTAATGTTATACCCGTAACAGGGATCAGTCCAATAACAACACTAACATTTATCATCACTTGAATCGTAATCATCGTGATAATACCAAATGCTACAAATCGTCCAAAAGAATCATATGCTCCCAAAGCGACGGAAATGCCTCGCCAACAAAGTAATAAAAATAATAACATGACTATCATTGCACCAATAAAACCAAACTCTTCTCCTATAATAGCAAAAATAAAGTCAGTTTGAGGTTCTGGAAGGTAAAAATACTTCTGTAAACTGTTTCCAAATCCTACACCCATTAATTTCCCAGGCCCAATCGCATATAATGATTGAATAATTTGAAATCCATCTCCTAATGGATCTTCCCATGGATTAAGATAGGCAGTGATTCTACTAATTCGGTAAGGTGCCGATATAATCAATAATGTAAATCCTACCAAACCGAATATTGCCAAATATACAAAATAAGTAATTCTTGAACCCGCGATAAAAATCATTAACACACATGTTCCAACTAAAACTACGCCTGTTCCGAAATCAGGTTGTAACATAATAATCGCAAAAACGATAAAAATAAATGTAATTGGTAAAAAGAAACCTCTGCAAAAAGAGGTAATATGTTTTTGATGTAATGTTAAGTAACTAGCTAAATACAAAATAAGACCAAGTTTCATAAACTCAGAAGGTTGGATACTAAAAGCTCCAATACCAATCCAGCTCTGTGCTCCTCCCCTTACTATTCCAATTCCCGGAATTAAAACGAGTAATAGTAATGCAGAACAAATTAACAAAATTACTTTTACATATTTTTGCCAGAATTGATAAGGAATGAAAGTAACAATAATCATCCCTACAACACCTACACCTGCAAATAAAAGTTGTCTTTTAACGAAGAAAAAAGGATCATTATATTTATATTCGGCCCACACATGTGAAGCGCTATACACCATAATAAGTCCTGTAATTAACAGAATTAAAACAGTCATAAGTAATGTAAGATCCGGTAATCTATTATGGGTTGTAAGTAATTTATACAAGAAAAAACCCCCTAAAGTTAAAATAGGGGGATTGCATACAATCAGATTATTTATGAAGAAATAGAGTTGTCCCCCTATGCTAATATATGCACAGCTTGGATAAACATGTCCCCTCTTTCTTCAAATGTTTTATATTGATCCCAACTAGCACAAGCTGGTGATAATAATATAACATCTCCCTTTTCTGAAATATTGTATGCTACCGAAGCAGCCTCCTTCACATCTTCAACTAAACATATTTGTGAAATTCCAACTTGCTCAGCAAATTGCTCTAGTTTATTGGCTGTTTCTCCGAATAATACCATTGCTTTTACGTTTGTAATAAATGGTGTTAGACTGTCAAACGAATTTCCACGATCTAATCCGCCTGCGAGTAAAATAATTGGTTGAGTAAATGATTCTAAGGCTTTCTGTGTAGCTAAAATATTAGTTGCCTTCGAATCATTATAAAAAAGTCGATCATTAATTTTTTCAACAAATTGCAAGCGATGTTTCACACCACTAAACGTTCGTAAAACATGTTGAATCCCTTCTATTGTTGCACCACTGAGTAAAGCTACACATACCGCAGCCAAGATATTTTCTAGATTATGTTTACCAACTAAGACTACTTGGTCAAGAGAAAGTACAGGCTTTTCTTTAAAATAAATGATCTTGTCCTTTACGTATGCCCCTTCAGGTTGTATTTTACTTACAGAGAAGGGGATTAGCATTGCCTTAGCTTCTTGGACTGCTGCTACTACTGTTTCATCATCGATATTATAGACAAGAAAATCTTCTGATGTTTGATTACGAAAAATATTTTTTTTCGCTTCAATATAATTTTCTACCGAGCCGTGATAATCGATATGAGCTTCATATAGATTCAAGAGCGCAGCAACATGAGGTTTAAAAGATTGTATTCCGAGTAACTGAAACGAAGATAACTCCAATAACAATTTCTCATCATCTTCTAAATCTTGCGCTACCTCAATCGATGCAACACCTATATTCCCTGCTAGCTTGACTTTTTGATTACTATGATCCAGCATTTCGGAGACCAATGTTGTTGTCGTTGTCTTACCGTTTGAACCAGTAATACTAATTATCCTATGTTCTTTAGCAAGCAATGAAGCGAGCTCGACTTCAGTTATGATTGGGATGTTTCTTTCAAGTGCTTCCGCAACAATTATATTATCATAAGGAATTCCTGGATTTTTTACGATCAATTCAATCTCTTCTAAAACAGAAATGGGGTGCGACCCAACTACAACTTCCGCACCCTTATCTCTAAGCATTTGAACGTCATCTGCATCTTCCCGTGTATTATAATCATTTACCCGTACATTTATTTCATTGTGAAGCAGGACATTTGCTGCAGCAGTCCCACTCTTTGCTAATCCTAAAACTAACACATGTTTATATGGAAAATGAGATATTTTTTTCATGTTAATGCCACCTCAATAAAAATTCCAATCGTCGCAAAAATAATTGCAACGAGCCAGAATGTCATTACTACTCTCCATTCTGACCAACCTTTTAATTCATAGTGATGATGTAAGGGACTCATCTTAAAGACCCTCTTACCAGTAGTTTTAAATGAAATTACTTGAATAATCACTGATAAAGTTTCGATCACAAAAACTCCACCAATAATAACTAAGATTATTTCCATTTTCGTTAAAATCGCTACGGCAGCAATAGCACCGCCTAATGCTAATGAACCAGTATCTCCCATAAACACCTTTGCAGGATGCGCATTAAACACTAAAAAGCCGATTAATGCACCAACAACTGCTAGTGAAAAAATCGTAATAATTTCAAAATGTGGATAATGGTAGGAAGCAATTAAAGCAAATGCTCCAAATGCTACTGTTGCTGTACCTGCAAGTAGACCGTCTAACCCATCCGTTAAGTTCACTGCATTTGATGAACCTACTAACATAAAAATGATTAATAATGCATACATCCAACCTAGCTCCCATTGAAGATCAGTTCCGGGAACTTTAACATAAGTCGGAAAATCATTTAATCGTAATGTAATATAAAATATAATAGCGATAATCAATTGCCCTACTAACTTCTGTTTGGAAGTTAATCCTAAATTTCTCTTTAAAGCAACTTTGATAAAGTCATCAAGAAAACCTAGCAGCCCATAGCCAATTAATACAAACAACAATAACCAAAATTCAAAACTGGCTGGGACTTCTATAAATTTATACATGAGAATTAAGGCCGTTAGTGTAATACTTATAACAATCATGACTCCGCCCATTGTCGGTGTCCCCGATTTTTTCATATGTGACTCTGGTCCTTCTTCTCGTATGCTCTGTCCGAACTTTAACCGTCGTAAAAACGGTATAAAAATTGGACAAAGTAGGACGGTAATTAAAAAACTAATCGCTAATGCCATGATCACTACATATAAACTCATTTGAATTCTGCCCCTCCTTTTTAAATTAACCGTCCAATCTATTCCAAAATACTTTCAATTATTTCTTCAAATTTCATTCCTCTTGAAGCTTTAAAGAAAAGTAATGTATCAGCATTTAATTCTTTGCTTAATTCATGAGTTAAATCACTTTTTGTTAAAAAATGCTTACAACGAATAGTAGGATGTTCATTTTTTACAAGAGCCGAAATTTCATTTGCACTCTCTCCAAAAGTATACACAAATTGAATCGACTCATCAATTACATCGGCAACCGTCAAATGTAATGTCTTCGCATGCTCTCCTAATTCTAATATATCTCCTAGAACAAGCCCTTTATGCTTAAAACCGGATAATTGCTTTACTACTTCAATTCCAGCTTTCATTGATGTTGCCGAAGCATTATATGCATCATTGATGATTGTGGCTCCATTTTTCCCTGTCATTTTTTCAAAACGCATCGTGCTCTGATTAAAAGTTTTGAGTCCTTTTTGGATATTTATTTTGTCATAATCTAAATCTCTAGCAACTGTTATAGCAAATGAAGCATTTTTTGCATGATGTGCGCCTAGTAATGGTATTGTAAATTGTTCTCCATTCAAGGAAAAGTCAGTAACGTTATCTTGAACCGAAATATTCGAAATAACAACTGTGTTTGTATCAGCCATTCCACAAGAAATAACGTTAGCTTCCGCTTTAATTGTTTCTAGTAATATTTCATCCCCATCAATTAGTAAAATACCATCTTCCTTTAAACCATGACGAATTTCTAGCTTAGCTTCAGCAATACCTGAGCGTGAGCCTAAATGTTCGATATGTGACTCTCCGATATTCGTAATTATTGCATAATCTGGCATGGCGATATTCGATAGAGTTTTTATCTCACCAAAATCACTCATTCCCATTTCAGTAATTAATATTTCGGTATCTGCCGGCATTTCTAAAATGGTCAATGGTAATCCAATATGATTATTAAAATTCCCAGCAGTAGCATGTGTTTTACGCTTTGTTTGCAAAACAGATTTTATTAAATCTTTCGTAGTAGTTTTACCGTTTGAGCCTGTTATCCCAATTACAATTGGATTTACTTTATTTCTATATGCTTTTGCCAAATGTTGTAAAGCTTCGATCGTATCACCAACTGTGTAAATGACAAAACCCTCAGGTAAATGATTCGGTATTTCTACTTTTTCATCCCATAAAGCTGCAATTGCTCCATTTTCAATAGCTTGTTGTATAAACTTATGTCCGTCAAATGTATTCCCAATAATTGGAACAAATAATGCATTTTCAGTTTTTGTTCTACTATCCGTTATCACTTTTTCAATCGTGAAATTAGTCGATATATTTCCTTTTGTTCTAGGAAAAAGTTCTTGTAAATCGTTTAAAGTAAACACTTAAATAGTTCCCTTCTGTTTTATAGCCTCACTAGCAATAACACGATCATCAAAATCATAACGAACTCCGTTAATTTCTTGATAAGTCTCATGACCTTTACCTGCAATTAGAACAACATCACCCGAATCAGCTAGACTAATTGCATAATTAATTGCTTCTTTTCGATTTTCGATAACTGTATAATTTGTATTCGTTAAATCCTTTGTCATATCGTTTAAAATCGCAGTCGGATCTTCTGTACGAGGGTTATCTGATGTAAAAATAGCTGTATCGCTATATTTTAAAGCAACTTCTGCCATAAGCGGACGTTTGGTACGATCTCGATCTCCCCCTGTGCCAACAACCACATATACTTTTCTTTCCGCAAACTCTTTTATTGTCTGTAAAACATTTTCTAAAGAATCTGGGGTATGTGCATAGTCGACTATAACTGCAAAATTTTGCCCTTCTGTAACTTGTTCAAATCTTCCATCGACCCCTTGAATTTTTTCAAGTGCTGCTTTAATTGTCGATAACGGTATTTTCCGCAACAGAGCTACTGAAGCTGCAGCTAACATATTATAAATATTAAATGCACCGATTAGCTTACTCGTAATGTCAATATTTCCAAACGGAGTTTTTAATGTAAACGAAGTATGTCGCAACTGAATATCAATATTAGTTGCCATAACATCCGACTCATTATCGATTCCATATGTAACTATTGGTTGCGCTGTACTTTGTTTAATTTTCTTACTATGTTTGTCATCAGCATTTAATACTGCATATTTCTCCTGTTTGTATGAGTTGCCTAATCCAGTAAATAATAATGTTTTTGCTCGCAAGTAATCTTCCATATCGTGATGATAATCAAGATGATCCTGACTTAAATTTGTAAAAACAGCAATATCAAAATCTGTCCCATAAACACGTCCAAGATCAAGTGCATGAGACGATACTTCCATCATCCCAATATCTACTTTCTCCTCAACCATTCTATTAAAAGTCTGCTGTAGGTGAAGAGCATCTGGAGTTGTATTTTTCACTTGGTACGAATTATCGCCGATTTTTATTTGTATCGTACCAATAAGAGCTGTTTTTTTACCATGTTCTTTAAATATTTCTTCAAGTAAATAAGTTATCGTTGTTTTTCCATTAGTGCCTGTAATCCCAATTAAAGGGAATTTTTCTGTTGGATAGCTGAAATACTTCGCAGCTAAAAGTGCAAGTGCTCTTGTTGTATCTGGTACAACAATAATTATTGCATGATTAATATCTAGTTCTTCTTCAGTTACAATAACGGTAGCACCTTTTTCGACCGCTTGTTCAGCAAATATGTGCCCGTCAACTGTAAATCCTTTAATACAAATAAAAACATCATTTTGTTTCACTTCTCGATGATCCATTTTAATCCCGTTTATTTTTAGATCGTTTATTTGTTTATTGGATTTATATACTGGTAATGTTGAAAGAAGTTCTTGTAATTGCATTCGTTAATCCCTTCTTCTTATAAAATTTCATAGCGATTTCTATTATAGCAGAAATTAATTATTTTCACGATTTATTTTGTTAGATAAATAGACTCTTATTTTAGTACCTTCATCCACTTTAATTCCTGCTTCTGGTGACTGGTCAATTATGACGTCACCTTCCCCTCTTACTTCAATGGAGAAGTTAGAAAGATCTTGTAAAACGTCTTCTTTTGTTAAACCGATTAAATCTGGAACTGCCCGCTTTGGCTGTTCGGGCCAAACATACTCTTTATCTAAACCATCTTTTCTAATTGGTACATTTAAAGTACGTAAACTGTCACCAATAATTCTTCCAACAATTGGGGCCGCTACAACGCCTCCAAACTGGACCGTATTTTTTGGGTTATCTATGGATACCAGCACTACGATCTGTGGATCATCAGCAGGTGCAAAACCAATAAATGATACAATATGATTATTAGTCATATACCGTCCATCTGGTCCAACTTTCTGTGCGGTACCCGTTTTACCACCCAAACGATACCCATCGACATATGCTGGTCTACCTGTTCCTTGTGCAACTACACTTTCCAGCCCATATCGCATTTGTTTAGAAGTTGACTCCGATATGACTCTTTCTTTTAAAATTGGTTCCACTGATTGAATAACTTCATTCGTAACCGGATCTATCCATTCTTTTGCTATATGGGGTTCATATAAATAACCACCATTTATGGTAGCTGCTACTGCCATCACTTGCTGAATCGGTGTTACGGACACTCCTTGTCCAAATGAAGTTGTCGCCAATTCAACTGGACCAACTTGTTCAGGCTTAAATAGAATTCCAGTCCCTTCGCCTTGTAAATCAATTCCTGTTTTAGATCCAAAACCAAATTTTCGTATGTAATGGAACAATTTTTTCTCTCCAAGTTTAGATCCTATATGCACAAAACCAGGGTTACAGGAGTTTTGAACAACTTCCAACATCGATTGACTTCCATGACCACCTGCTTTCCAACACCTTAACCTTGCCCCTCCGACCATTACATGACCTTTATCATAGAAATGATCGTCCTCAAGATCAATCAGTTGTTCTTCAAGTGCAGCAGCAAGCGTAATAATCTTGAATGTAGAACCTGGTTCAAATGTACTCCAAATAGGCAGATTACGATCAAATATATGTGTATCAACTTCTTTATAATTATCAGGGTAAAAATTAGGTCTAGTTGACATTCCTAAAATACCACCTGTTTTTGGATCGACTGCAATTGCAAGAGCACCATCTGGATTATATTTTAACTCTGCTAAATCAAGTTCTCTTTCCATAATTGTTTGTACATTTAAATTAATTGTAGTTTTTAAATGCAATCCGTCTTTTGGAGACTTATACACATTGGAAGAGTCCTCAATTTGCTTTCCTTTTGCATCTGAATAATATGACAAACTTCCATCTGTACCTTTCAATTGCTCGTCATACTCTAATTCCAAGCCCATTAATCCTTGATTATCTATTCCGGTAAAACCAAGGACATGTGATAAATAATTCCCATATGGATAATGTCTTTTAGAATCTTTCGCTAAATAAACGCCATCAAGGTTAAGTACTTGTAACTTTTCTTCCTGTTCTTCTGAAATTTTTCTTCCTTTTGGATGAATTTCCACACTAGAAGCGTTTTTCGTAACATACTCATATGCTTCTTTTTCAGTTAAATCCAAAATAGTAGATAAATGGTTTGCTGTCGATTGCTTATCACTGATTTGTCTCGGAATTAATATAACCGATGGTGCCGAGATATTTTTTGTTAACTCATTTCCATTTACGTCAAGAATATTTCCTCTGTCTGCTCGAAAAGTAATATCTCTTAGCCATGATTCAGTTGCCTTATCCGTAATGTCTTGTCCAATAACAAATTGAACATAACCTAATCGAATAAGAATAATAACAATAACAACTCCAAATAAGAGGAAAGTAAAAATAATTCTTTTTTTAATTAGAAAAGTAGATACATGCTTCATCATAAACAAATCTCCTTATGTTTATTAGCTTGTATCTACTATATGAATTTTTAATTCAATTAGAACGTTTTTTTACACCCGAATACCGATTAATCAAGGCGATCATTACTCTGTTTCCTTATCTATCTTTCCTGAAAATTCAACGTGTAAAGTTGTCTTAGAATCTATTTTTGTTCCTTCCTTAACTGATTGTTTAGTAGCGAATCCTGTTCCTTCTACAGTGACATTAATATCTAGCAAATTTGCTAGAGTAAATACATCACGTTGGGACCAATCCGATATATTCGGCATAGTAGGTTGGTCAGTTACAACCATAATCCGTTGATTGGAATAAAAAGCGTCGCCTTCATTAAGATTAACAGCTGTAACTTTTTTTCCTTTCCCTATAATAGTTACATTTGGTCCTAATGATTCTAAGTCCTTCTTTATTTCTGCAACATCTTTACCGATTATATTTGGGAATTTGACAGTTTCCACGTTTTGTTCTTCACTTTCCTTGTCTGGCTCTATATTTAAATAATGTAATCCATTTTCCATTACATTATTAAAGATAAAGGCAACTGGTGCTGAACCAGACTCACCCTCAGCTAATTTAGGCTGTTTTACTGAAACATGTATGAGTAACTGTGGATCATCTTTTGGTGCCATTCCTAAAAATGAAAAAACATTGTTATTATTCCCTGTTAAATATCCTTTTCCATTCGGATTCGGTATTTGAGCTGTGCCTGTTTTTCCGGCAACAGAATAGTCTGTTAAACGGTAAGGCTTACCTGTTCCTTCTTTTGAGTTTACAACAGATTCTAATAAATCTAGCATTTGTGCTGCTGTTTCTTTTGAAATTGGCTCCCCAACAATTTTGGGTTCTTTTTCTTCAATTACCTTTCCAGTATTTGAATCAACAATCTTTTTAATAACAAAGGGCTGAACCATTTTTCCTTCATTAGCAATTGCGGATGCTGCTTTAATCTGTTGGATTGGCGTTATCGTGCTTCCTTGTCCAAAGGCTGCACGCAGTTTTTCTGAAGGCCAATTATAAAGAATTTTACCAGCAACTTCATTGGGTAAATCAATACCCGTTTCTTTATCAAAATCGAATCGTTCTAGATAATCTAAAAAGGTATCTGCCCCCAATTTTTCCCATACTAATTTTGAAGCTGCGACATTTGAAGACCGAAGAAAGCCTTCATCATATGAGATTGTACCCCAGCCTACTCCTTTATTATGGTCATTGATAGGCTCAATTTTTTCGTTAACAATATATTTTCCTGACCGAAAAAGTTCATTTCCATTATAAATACCTTCATTAATAGCTGCTGCCCAAGTAAACATTTTTACGGTTGAACCCGGCTCGAATGGAGTAGAAATAACGTCATTATACCAATTTTCTACTTGATCAGGGTTGTTAGGATTATAACTTGGACGACTGCTCATTGCTAATATTTCTCCAGTCTTTGGATTCATAACAACTGCTGATATTCGGTCCGGTTCATATTTTTCGTCGACTTGAGAAAGGACATCCTCTAATAGAGTCTGAATCTTTTGATCGATTGTTAAATATACGTCATTACCATTTTCGGGATTTTTAACAACTTCACTTGGGTTTAATAGTTTTTTATTAAATTTATCGCGTTGATAATGTAAATAACCATCCGTTCCGCTTAATAATTTATTTTTGGCATTTTCAACACCGGTTACACCTTCAATTTCATTCGTTTCTTCATTTTCTTGAGCAAATCCAAGAATATGTGAGGCGAACATTCCATTTGGATAATAGCGTATCGCATCTTGGATAAAATAAATCCCTGGCAGATCCAGGTCAGATATATCTTTCATTATTTGCTGAGATAAATTTTTACCTTCCTGACCAAATTCAACTTGGAACTTGTCGTCAGTTATTCCTTGCTCAATGACTTTTTGTATTTCCTTTTGATTCATATCCAAAAAAGGAGCCAATAATTCTGCAGTATTTTCTGGATCAACTACATGCTTTGGCTCCTTTTGATTTTTGGAATATTCAGGATCAAGAATCGCGTATAATCGATAAGCTGGCCGATTATATGCTAAAGTCATTCCATTTTCATCATAAATTTTTCCTCGTTCCGCTTGAAGTACAATGGATGTTTCACGTTTATCCTTCGCCCAATCGGTTAGGGAAACTTCATTTACCTCACCAGTTGCTTGTATGTAAACAAACCTACCTGAAATTATTAGAAAGAGCAGCATAAATATGATCATCAACAAACTAGCAAAGAAATTTGTCTTCTTGTTTTTCATTATTCTTCATCCTGACTCGCAAACTTAATTTGTTGCTCTTTTCACTTTAGTATTTTGAGTTTTTAATCCATTTTCTTTTGCTATTCCTGTAATTCGTTCTGGTTTACTTAGCTCTTTTATTTCAAATTGGAGACTTTCATTTTCAACTTGCTTTTTATGAACTTTTTGTTCCAACGTTTGTAAATCACGATTTAATGTATCGGTTGAAGAAGAGAACGAAACGATGTATATACCTATGCAAATTAAAATTAATCCAAAAAATGCATAAATCATTTTCTCGCCTTTCGTAAGCCAGCCTTTTTTCTTTACACGAATAACAATTTTTTTCTGTTGTTGTCTCTCGGGTTGTGTGTAGGATTGCTGCCAATTTTTAGCATGATTTGTATTCATTATTTTTTCCACCCTTCCATGTACTTAAATTCTTCATCCCATTCTTTGACTTTCTCGACAACTCGCAATTTTGCTGATCGTGCTCTGCGATTTCGTGTTATTTCTTCTTGTCTAGGAATAATTGGCTTTCTCGTAATTCTCTTAAATGGTGCTTTAAACTCAGCCGGAATGATAGGTAATCCTCTCGGCATTGGCTTTTCGGTGCTCCATTTTTGAAACGCTAGTTTACATAACCGATCTTCTAACGAATGAAATGTAATAACAGAAATTCTTCCTCCGATTGAAAGAACTTTAGATGCCTGATGTAATGCATCATTAAAACTGTCAAGTTCATCATTAACAGCTATGCGTAATGCCTGAAACACTCGTTTAGCCGGATGCCCTCCCGTCCTTCTAGCAGGCGCGGGAATTGCTTCTTTTATCAAATCCACTAACTCGTATGTCGTTTCAATTTTCTGGGAAGCTCTATATCGTTCAATATTCCTTGCAATTTGCTTAGAAAACTTTTCTTCACCATATATATAAAATATTTTTACTAGTTGTTCATATGGCCAAGAGTTAACAATTTCATAAGCTGTTAATGGATTGCGATGATCCATTCTCATGTCTAATTTTGCATTTTGCTGATAACTAAAACCGCGTTCCCCTTGGTCAAGCTGTGGTGATGATACTCCTAGATCAAATAAAATACCATCAATTTGATGAATCTCTCTATTTTTTAATTCTGTTTGCAAATTTTTAAAATTTGCATGTATAAGGATACTTTTTTCTTTAGGTAATTTGCGCTTAGCCTCTTCTATTGCGTCTTCATCTTGGTCAAACCCAATAAGTCGGCCATTATCATTCAACAGGGAAACTATAGCACCTGCATGACCCGCTCTACCAAGCGTACAGTCAATGTATGTTCCTTCAGCTCTTATATTAAGGCTCTGTATTGCTTCATCTTTCAAAACACTTTCATGCGTATTCACATTTCCACCTACTCTTTAAATATCAAAGTCCATTAAATTTTCCGCTATTTCTGCAAAGGATTCTTCTGACTCTGTGAAATAATCTTCCCATATTTCTTTCGCCCATACTTCTACTCTATTAGATACACCTATTACAATGCATTCTTTTTCTAGCTTAGAGTAATTTCTTAGAGGCTGGGATATGTTGATTCTTCCCTGCTTATCAACTTCACATTCTACTGCTCCGGAAAAGAAAAAGCGGGTAAAACTTCGGGCATCTTTTTTGGTAAGTGGTAATTTTTTTAATTTTTCTTCAAGTACTTTCCATTCTTCTTGTGGATAGGCAAATAAACATTGATCTAGTCCCCGTGTCAAAATAAACTTTTCTCCAAGCCCTTCACGAAACTTTGCAGGAACAATCATACGTCCTTTGGTATCAATATTATGTTGATATTCACCCATAAACATGTTCATTCACCACTTCCATGATAATATATTACCACATTCCCCCACAATCTACCACTTATTTTTCATGGAAATATTTACTTGCTAGATAAATGAGTCTAAATGCCTATTGGATGACAAAAAAAACCTCTCTGCGCTAGGCTTATAATCCTAGCGCAGAGAGGTGACTAGCTATTTAATTACATTACTCTAAATAAATCAAATAATGATGATTACGGAAAGAAAGCGGCTTTCCCGCTACTATTTCGCTAATAAATACATTACTATATTGATTTAAGAAAGAAAGTGGGGACCAGATTCGTTCTTGGAGTATTTGATTAGGTTTTAATTGATTTCCTATCTCATCATATTGCTCTATCCCTTGTTCATATTTTTCTTCCAATTTTAAAACAGTTCTATGTTTTAAATATTCGAGTTGATGTTGGATAAACGCAATGTTTTTATGTGCCTCATCACCTAAATCCGAACTTATAGAAGTTGCTAAATCTCTCAAAGGTTTGTGTAACAGCTCAAATTTCTGCTTAATCTCTTTATATAAAACATCAACAGGTGGATCTTGTTGTGACATTAACCAATTGAACTTCAACTCTTCAATACCATGATTTAAGACGTACTCTGGCTCTATTACCCTTGTATTCAGAAGCTTTTGAACCCGTTTTGTCACAAATGTAAAAGATAATCGTGGAATAACAGGTGGTACTTTTAAAGTAGGATCAACTGCTCTAAATGCTTCTTTTAAAGCTGCCCAATAACTTATTTCTCCATCCCCACCTACAAACGCAATGGTCGGGAATAAAAGTTCTTGCATTATTGGTCGTGTAACCACATTATTACTTAATCGCTCAGGCTCATTAATCGTTGTTTCAAGTAACTCTTCCGTGCTAAGTTCAATTTCTTCATTTTTACCAATCCATCTATTTCCTGCCCTTTTGAGAAGGATTCTTTCGTTATTTGCATCATGATAAAATATATGTGTATCATCTTTATCAACTTCCAATGGTACCGAATATTCTAACTGATGTAGTTTTTGAACTGTTTCATACACTGCACGAGAAATCTCAGGTTGATGTTGAATAAGTTTTTTGAAGTATTCAGATTCGAAACTACGCACGCTCGGATGAGCGGAATCAATTAATACAAGCCCTTGTTCCGGAAATACTTGAAACAATAATCTTGCAAAAAAGTCCACATAAGAAATTGATGCCTGTAAGCTTGACACAATCGATTCATATAACTTTTTCGTATGTTCTGTTTCCATCAGATCATGAAATGCCTGCTCGATCCATTGTAATATTTTTTCTTGGTCGATAGGAACCGATGAAATAGACTGCTTTAAATAAAGCTGTTGAGGTGATGTATGCTTACGAAACGAATTCCCCTTATTTAAAAAGATATGGTTAATTTCATCATAATCATGATCTTCCCCAGCAATCCAAAAGACGGGAATAACAGGAATACGTAAATGACGTTCTTTCTCCTTTGCGAGTAAAAGAAGAGAAATAATTTTATTAATCGTATACATAGGGCCAGTAAGTAAACCAGCCTGTTGCCCACCGATTACTACAACACTTTTCTCATCCTTTAATCTTTCGATTTGATGAAACGTTTGAACAGGGGCATCCCATTCAGTGTTTAGTTCATGTAAAATGGTTGCTAACCCCTCACGATCAAAAGAACGTTCTTTTAGATCAGCTAATCTTTCTTCATCTGAATCAAAAGGATGATAATCAAAATATGTATGTATTTCTTTTTTATAATTTCTATAATCTTGAATTAATTTATTTGTATTCTCTAATTGGACAGGCATGATCCGCATGAATCGCATACTCCTTTAATTTAATTTATCCATTTGTATTGTAACGGAAAAGAAGTATCATTTCATTTAATCTGTTTCAATCCATATAAATTATATAAATCATTTGGATAATCTCATAAGATATTAACAGAACGTAAATAACTCCAAATAGCAGAAAACAAATACGTGTCAATACCTTTAAACCATCTTTTAAAACTACTTCTGTTTTAGTTTTCCATTGAATAATTAAAATAATAGCTAGAACAAGAATGATAAAAATTAATGCACATCCGATAATAGATATTTGTATAAGTTTTTCCAATAACAGTATAACGGCAATAACATAAAATATTGCTGAACCTTGAACCGATAAATGTATCGCCTTCCATCGATGCTTATATAAAAAAGTGCTAATAGAATACAATAGAATAGTTGAAACGACCGGAAACGCTATAAAAAAAAGCAATAATTGAGTATCTAGTAAAGAATGTATCATGAATGGCTAACCCTTTCTCGTTGTATAGCAAGAATACTATGATAAATAAAAGAAGTATATGGTAAGTCTGTATCTGAATTTTCAAGTATATAGCCAGTAATAGCTTCTATTTCTGTTTGTCGATATTGCTTTATATCTGCTCTCATAGATGAAGTATTTAAGCCCGTATTTATTGCAACTTCCTGGATACGTTGCCAAGCAGCTTCCCCATCTAATCCCAATACACTTGCAGCTTCTTTACAAAGATTTTTTGCAAGATAGTGAATATATTCATTTTCTACAATCGAACGATTTGGTACGTCAAACAAAGCAGTTAATGGATTAATAACAGCATTGATGATTAATTTGTTTACTAAAAGAATCTTCCAATTATCCACCATTTCGATTGGAAATAAATTACTATTTAGTGCATTTATTATGTTAATGAGTTCCTCCTTGTTTCCGGAAAAAGATGCTAATCTAATTTTACCTTTACCTAAGTGTTCTACTTGGTAGTCATTTACCCGTCTTGCCCCATGGTCAACTGAACCTAAGTAAATAGGATGTGGAAGCTTTTCTATTTTATGAATATGACCCATCCCATTTTGTAAAAATAGCAGTGGTGTATGACTAGGTACATTTTCCAAAAATGGTATTATCTCATTTAAATTACCTTGTTTCACACAAATTAAAAAGCAGGCCTCGTCATTAAGATCGGATATTTGTTGCACATTAATGGTTAAATTATTATAGGACTCAGAACTGTTTATTATTTGTAATTGATGAGTGTCAAATTTCTTTTTTTGTTCTTCTCGTTTTACATACAGTGTTACAGAATGAGTTCGAGATAAATAACCACTTGCTAATAATCCTATTGAGCCGCCTCCGATAACTCCAATGTTCATAATTTCCCCCTCTGATAAACAAAAGATATATATAGTTATAGAAAAATTGTATCACCTAATTATTTTTAACATTTCATTATATAATTATTTATACTATAATAAATAAAAGAGATAAACAACATAGATGTGGAAAGGAAAGGATCTTATGGCAGGTGTAAAAGTAGAGAGGCTTTTAATTAACTATAAGACATTAGAAGATTTTAAGCGATTTCAAGCATATGGAAATCAAGAATTATCCATGTTAGAAGACTTACAAAATGAAATAGTAGAAAACGATAGTAAATCCCCTTTTTATGGAATTTACTACGGAAATAATTTAGTGGCACGAATGAGCTTATATGAACGTTCAGCAAAGTATGATCATTATTTTAATCCGCCGCAAGATTATTTAGTTTTATTCAAATTAGAAGTTCTTCCAGATTATCGAAATCAAGGATATGGAAAAATGTTAGTGGATTATGCGAAAAGCTTTCAGTTACCTATTAAGACAAACCCTTTTATTAACTCTCATGATTTCTGGGAAAGAATGGGGTTTGAGATGGCATCTTATAACTTAGAGAGAGACTTGGGGGAAAACCCTTATATTTGGATGCCACCTGGAGTAAAAGAAGCTATACAAGCACCACAATCAAAACAACCGACAGAAAATAATAAATCAGATGAAATAAATAAATAAGAATAAAATGAACATTAATGAGAATTAATGTTCATTTTTATTTTCAATCCATTCCCATACATTCTTCATTTCTTCCCAAGCTTCCCGGTACCTTTTCACTTCTTCTTTTAACCTACTATTTTCGTTTTGTAATTCCTGTACAAGGGCACGTTGATCTTCCATAGAGTTTTCTTGTTGCCTTACAACATTTTCTTTTACTTTTTCTAACATTGAAATAGCTGACTCTATCGTATGTTGTTCATTTATATTCATAGATGCTGTCTTTTCAAATATGGACTGCTTGCGGTTATTCTTAGCCAAATTAATAGCTTCTGAATGTTTTTTTCGAATGGAAGCATTCCATCTAAATCCACATGCTGCAGGTGTTCTCGATAGTGCTTCTCCTGCTTTTTTAAAAGCTTCTAATTGTGTTTTACCATTCCTGATGTGCCGAAGAACTATTTCGGCTAATAAGATATCTTCATCTTTTGTCCATGCATCTTGCCTAGGCCTATTCATCTTTTACCTCCTTCATCGTTTCTATCAATGTATGCAAGATTACCCAATGATAGAATAGATGAAAAAGAGAAAGTGATAATTTTATATAAAAATCTAAACTATTATTTAGAAGAGGGATTCTTTATTTATTTTGAAACTTTTGTACTACTTTTTGATGTTGTTCCGACGCCCATAAACTTGAACATCTCGCAGATTCCTTTTCCATTTTTTCCAACAAGCTTGGGACAGATAGTGCCTCTAAATATTGACTTTTTAAATGACTTAGTTGTTCATATGATTTATTTGTATACTTGCTTAACATTCTCTCTTCATCTTCCCAGTCACTTTCATTTATTACTTCATGTAGCCAGCCCTTCTGTAAAAGAAATGAACTGCTATACATATTTCCTTCTGTTAACCATTTAAGTGCAAAACTGGAATGGACTTTTTCATATAACAATGCTCCACCACCCCATCCGGGCAGTATTCCAAGGTTAGACTGAACGAAACCAAATTTACTATCCTGTTTAGCAATTCGAATATCACAAGCAGTTGCAAGTTCACACCCACCTCCAAGGGCATTTCCTTGAAGTAAGCAAATGGTTGGAACTGGAAATGTTACAATTTGGAATAATACTTGTTTCATTATATGTAATGTCTGATAAGCCTCTTCCTCATTCAAAGTGGCATGAAAATCATTTAAATCACCGCCAGCGCAAAATACTGAATCGCCAGCACTTTTAACGACTAAAAATTTAATTGGTCTTTCTTTAATCCCCTCAAGCAATCGGGATAGATCATTGGCCATTTCAATCGAGATGGCGTTTCTCTTTTCCGGTCGATTAATGAATACGACACCATAATCTTTTTTTTCTTCATATGATATTAATTTTTTCAATAAAATCTCCTCATTTATCTTCTTGATTAATTACTAATCATCATAACATATCTTTTTTGACAATCCAGAAAACAATTTTTAAAAAGAATTCATTTTGAACGAATATTTATTCGTTTTCATCTGATTTTACAGAGTTTATGTTCTTAAAACAAAAAGACAGACCCCTATTGATAATAAGGATCTGTCTCTTCGTATTTGTAAGAAATAGTTCAAAAGCTTAAATCATCATAATGAATTACTTTTCAATTACTTCATCTTCACGATAATGTCCACAAGATTTGCAGACATGATGTGGTTTTGTTAACTCACCACAATTTGAACATTCAACTAAACCAGGTACATGTAATTTTTTATGAGTACGACGTTGATTCGTCACTTTTTTGGAAGTTCTGCTTTTTGGTACTGCCATGACGTACACCTCCTTCAAACGAACTATCTAATCATTATTCTTGTTTCCTTTGTTTTCGTCTAATAAGCTCTGTAATTTCGCAAAGCGAGGATCAATCTTGTTTTCTTGTTCGGTTTTTAGCTCATCCTCTTCTATATAGAATGACCAGCCTTCCCCTTTCTCTAATGCTTTTTCATCTGAAAAAACACGATAAGGAGTCTCCAGAATAATATTTTCCATTATATACGGGGTTAAGTCAAGTGTTTCTTCAGTTAATAGATGAATCCCATCTTCTTCATCCTCTTGATCTAATGTAGAAGCCGTTGAAAAAATTTCAGTAGCATTGATTTCAAAAGGATATGAAACATTAACCAAAGTTCGTGCACAAGGTAAAATCATTTCTCCCTTTATTGTAAACGAGAAAACAAACTCTTCCTTTTCAACCGTACACATTCCTTTGACTCGTACAGGATTAATTTGTCTAATGTCATTATTTAATTTTACCAAATCGGATACATCAACTAATTCATCAAACAAATAAGGTCCATCGAATGCATTATTCCTTATTTCCATTGTCGAAAACTTCATTATTATCACCTCTAGGCAACAAGAGTTATTTTAAAAGGAATTTCAAGTTTTGTCAACCTTTTTGCAAACAACATCATTTGTAAATGTAGGCAAAGCTTTGCTACAATTGTATTGATTATACTATAGGAGTTGTTCAAGTGAAAGCATGTGGTTTAATTGTTGAATACAATCCCTTTCATAATGGACATTTATATCATATCAACCAAGCGAGAAAAACTACAAATGCTGATTGTATCATAGCTGTTATGAGTGGTCCATTTTTACAACGCGGTGAACCTGCTATTATTGATAAATTTCATCGTGCAAGAGCTGCATTAACTTGTGGTGCAGATCTTGTCGTCGAGCTACCTTATCCTTACGCAGTTCAAAGTAGTGAACTTTTTGCAAAAGGAGCAGTAATGACGTTAAATGCTTTGGGAGTGTCCTACATTTGTTTCGGTAGTGAATCTGGACGAATTGATGATTTTATTACTAGTGTGAACAAATTAGTTAAAAACAAAACTCTCTATGATGAAAGCCTTCGAACTTTTATAAAGCAAGGACTTTCATTTCCACACGCAAATAGTAAAGCTTTTGCAACAATAGGATTAGATGAACAAACATTCATACAACCAAATAATATTCTAGGTTTCAGTTATGTCAAATCAATTATAGAAAACTCACTCCCGATTGAGCCTTTCACTATTAAAAGGATCCAAAATGATTTTCATGATGAAGACATTACGAACAAGATTGCAAGTGCTACAAGTATTCGAAAAGAATTAAATAAAGGTGTATTATCTAAAACAGCGATAAAAACGTTACCTTTAGCTAGCAGACGAGAACTTGAGCTTTATAAAGATATAGCCTCTTTATGGCATCACTGGGACGATTATTTTCCTTTACTTCAATATCGGGTAACAACCATGACAATTGAAGAACTTAAAAAAATTCATGGTATGGAAGAAGGATTAGAAAATCGTATCAAAAAAACAGTTAAAGAAGCCCTCTCCTTTCAAGATTGGATGGAAAAGATAAAAACCCGCCGATATACCAAAGTAAGGTTACAACGGGTATTTGTACATATTTTAACAAATACAACGAAAGAACAAATTAATCAGTATGTTAAAATGGATTCGATTCCTTATATCCGCCTACTAGGAATGACAGACATAGGAAGAAAGTATTTAAATACGTACAAACAACAGATAGAATGTCCGATTTTCACAAATTTAAATAACGAAACACGATCAAAGCTTTTTCTAGATGAACGTGCAAATGATGTATATTATAGTGTGTTAACTTCTATGCACCAACGCACTTTACGAAAGCAAGATTTTCGATTACCAATCATGGTTTAATTATTTGGGTTCTAGTTGATTTAAATAAGCTAAGGCGTCATCAAAAGTGTCGATAGGAACAATTTTCATTTTTGTTCCTATTTGTTCCGCTGTTTTTTTAGCAACCTGATAATTTGATTCTTTATTTCCTTTTTCATTCGGAGCAAAAAAGATTTCTATCCCTTCTCGATGTGCCGCAACAACTTTTTTGTCAATCCCACCAATCCTAAGTACATTACCATCAAAATCGATTTCTCCAGTACCGGCAATATGATATCCCTTCGTTATATCTTCCTCCGTTAATCGATTATAAATTTCTAAGGAAAACATTAATCCAGCACTTGGACCACCAATATTTCCGCTCTTAATATGTACTGGCGGATCCACAACAACTTCTTGGTCAGTAACGAGTTGAATTCCAATTCCAACTTTTTCTTCTTGATCAGCAAACGACTCGACTTTGATGGTTTTTTTCATTTGTTTCCCGTTTCGATCAATATCTAGTTCAATTTTATCTCCATCTTTCTTCATTTGTACGTATTCAACCATTTCATTTGCTTCTTTCATTTGTTTCCCATCAACGTGAGTTATTCGATCTCCAGGCTCTAATACCTCATCAGCGGGCATATTTTCCACTACACCGATTATATAGATACCATTATACTCAATCGAGTACTTTTTTCCTGCAGCACGGTAAGCAACTACAGTAGAAGATTGCTGAGAATTTTCCATTAACATAAGTTGATGTCTCATATATTCATTATCTGTCATTCCTTCTGGACGGGCCTCTTCTATTGGTACAATTTCATTATAATTCATGAATTTTGCTAAAATATACTGAATCGGTGTTGCCTGTCCACCACTTACCGTTACTAAATGCAAGTCTCCTTTCCCTTGATAACCATTTTCTATTTCCACCATGTTTTCTAAACTATCTGCATGTCCCGGTTTATAAATATAATAGGGAAGATCTAAAGTGAACAATAGAAAAAAAGTTAATGTAATAATAAATGAATATACTAAAGTTCTTTTTGTAATTCTCAAGCCTTTCACCTTCCAAATCAGACCTTATAAAAACCCATATGTAAAATATATATCATATTCAAGGATAGTATGCGCGTATAGTAGAAAAGGACAAGTATTTATCAACTATCCACTTTTCGCTATGTATAAAAAGGAGGCATTTCATTGACTCAAAAATTTAAAACGATGTTCTTTGCAATCATTACACTCTTTTTAACTTTATCCTTAATAATGTTTCCTGAACAATCTCTCCAGGCAAGTATACGAGGATTACATACATGGGGAGAAGTAGTTTTTCCTTCTCTGCTACCTTTCTTTATTACAGCTGAATTACTGATCAGTTTTGGTGTAGTTCAATTCATTGGTGTCCTTTTCGAACCAATTATGCGTCCTTTGTTCAATGTACCAGGTGTTGGAAGTTTTGCTTGGATCGTTGGAATGGCAAGCGGATATCCATCTGGCGCTAAAATTAGTGCATCTCTAAGAGAAAAAGGTGAATTAACACAAATAGAAGCTGAAAGACTCGTCTCATTTTCTAATTCATCTAGTCCCTTATTTATTTTTGGTGTTATTGCAGTCGGATTTTTACATAACGCTGAGCTCGGAATACTCATAGCAGTTTGTCATTACTTCGGTAACACAATGGTTGGGTTATGTATGCGATTTTACGGTCGCACAAAAGATAAACAACCAAAGAAAGAGTCTAATCAAAAAAACATTATAATGCTTGCTTTACAAAAAATGCATCAGACAAGAATGAAAGACAATCGCCCATTTGGTGAAATATTGGGTGATGCTGTTGTTTCCTCCATCCAGTCTCTTATCATGGTAGGAGGATTTATCATCTTATTCTCTGTTTTTACGTCATTATTAAACGTCATTCATGTAACACACTTAATTCAATTCATCATCAACCCATTCCTTATATTATTTCAATTACCGAAAGAAATAATTACTCCTTTTGTTACTGGAATATTTGAAATAACAATGGGTGCAGAAATGATCTCTAAATTATTAAATATCCCTTTGGTCATTCAACTAGCTGTGATCAGCTTTATTTTAGGATTTAATGGATTTTCGATTCAAGCTCAAGTTGCCAGTATACTCGCAAAAACGGATATTCGTTTTTTTCCTTACTTTTTTGCACGATTATTACATGCAACCTTTGCCTGTCTATTATCTATTATGCTCTACAAGTTTTACTTTAAAGAAAAAGTAATCATTCAAGATGCTGCAGTCGTCCATCAAAATAATAACTCTTTATTAATTATTGAAAACTTGATGTATTTAGGGCCACTCATTACAATTGGTGGACTTTTTCTAGCTGCATGTATCTTGTGTAACCGTTTATTTAAAAAGATTATTTAAACTTAGAGATTAATGCATCTTTTACTACTTCAGGTACTAAATCGCTAATATTTCCATGATACTTTGCAACTTCTTTAACGATACTTGAACTTAAAAAAGAATATTGATTATTTGTCATCATAAAAAAGGTTTCAATTTCAGGTTCAAGTTTCTTATTCATTGACGTAATCTGCATTTCATATTCAAAATCACTGACTGCACGTAAACCCCGTAATACAGCATGCGCATTTCGCTGTTGAGCATATTCAACTAGTAATCCCTCCGAGACATCAACAGTAACGTTTGGAATATCCTTTGTAGACTGCTCAATTAAATAAATGCGCTCTTCTACTGTAAAAAGAGGCGTTTTCGATTGATTATTAAAAATTGCAACAATAACTTCATCAAAAATTTTTGCACCACGTTGAATGATATCTAAATGTCCATTCGTGATAGGATCGAAACTTCCTGGACAAATTGCTAATTTTTTTCCCACAATTGTTCCCCCTAAACTCTGTTTTGTAGAATGGTTATACTCGTTGTTGCATTATATTTTTTTTCATATACTTTTTCAAGTTGTTGCTTATTAAATGTAAATTCTTTCTCTGGACTGTGTTCTATATATATTCTACCCAAGGAACTAAGTATATTACCTGCAATAATCTGATCGATCAGTTTATCATAATCCACTTTTTCATATGGTGGATCAAGAAATATCAAATCAAATTGATTATCCTTTTTTGATAATATTTGTAGTGCACGGTTTGCATCATTTTTATAAATTTTGCTAACAGCGTTCATTTTAACTAAGTCCACATTTTGATTAATAACTCTGATAGCAGGCGAAGACTTTTCAACAAAAACAACTGAATCCATACCTCTGCTTATCGCCTCAATCCCTAAGGAACCACTCCCAGCAAATAAATCTAAACAAGTACCACCCCCAAAGTAAGGCCCTAAAATATGAAAAATAGATTCCTTTATTTTATCACTTGTCGGCCTAGTATTCGTTCCTGCTATTGATTTTAATTGTCTGCCCCTAAATTCTCCTGAAATCACTCGCATACATCCACCCCAATTTAAGTAAATTCATGCTTTTTGATACTCTCTATTTTAGAAAAGAACACATTTTTTATCAATTTTTAAGTAAAATCATAATCCGTTTCCGCATTATGCATATATCTAACTCACATAAAAAAACCTTTGTAGACAGTCTACAAAGGTTAAATTCCCATTTTATAATCATATAGTTTCGCTTTATCAGGACGTGCATTTTCAAAATCTGTTTTTAGATAAGGTTTATAAGATCTCTCCACTTTGGAAACAAAAGGAAGTTTCAATAATTCGTCTTCTTTCTCTTCTATTTCAGATTGATTAACATATACGACTGTATAGCGCATTTTCTTTGATACATAAATAACGTTCCCAAATCGTTTTATATGTTTAATATTTCTACGGTGTTGAAACCAAACAATTACGCCTTGACGATTAATTTGCATTTCTATGCTCCCAATCTCTTATGATATGTATAGTTTAAGAGGCTTGACATCCACAGGACCCGCCAGAACCACAACCTCCGGTAGAACATCCCCCGTCAGTTAAAGCTAAACCATCTTTTGGTACTATTATATGCTCACTAACACTTTTTGCTATATGTTCACTAATTTCGTCCAGGAAGCGCTGTAATTCTCGTTCCGCGACTTTGAACTCGGCTACACTGCTATTCATATCCATTCTTCTTTTTGTACTACGAACATTTTTCATAATTTCATTATAGTCCGGGTGATATCTCCCAAAACGTTGAACATCTTCATAATGTTCTTTTATATGATTAAACGCATTAATAAGACGTTGAGCTTCTTGGTCTTTTTGCAGCGTATTATACGCATGTTCATATTGTGTCATTACTTCGGATTGCAAAATCATATTTTTTAAACGATCTGCTTTATCCAAAATATTGACATATTCTAATGTTGCTATCATAATCGCACCTCCGTAGCACTATTTTACCACGGTTTTACTAGAAAGTGAACTATACGAATAGAACTTGCTTTAAGGCTTCAGCAAAAAGTTTTGTGTATAATAAAACCGATGTACACCTACCCCTAAATGAGTATATGAATCATTTAATAATGCTTCTCTATGTCCTTCACTATTTAACCAACCTTCCATTGCTGCTGGTGCATCGGTATGTTGTGCGGCAATATTCTCACCAGCCGATAAATAATATACTTCTTTCTTTTCCAATCTTTCTTTTAAACCACTTCCGTCCTGACCATAGTGCGAGAAATAATTATGTTCATACATATCTTTACTATGTAAAAACGCGACTTCGCTTACTTGATCATCTTTGATTAAAGGAGAAATATCATGACGATGACGATAAATATTAGTTAATTCAAAGATTTGCTTTTCCATTCCTTCTTCAATCTTTTTCCAATCTTTATCAGAAAGATTCTGATCCTCAGGTAAACTTCCTCGATATTCCATTTCATAGAACCTCTGTTTTAAAAGAGTGTCACCTGTTAAAATACGAATCGAAGAAAGCTCATTAGTAAACGTATCAAAATATAGTTGGGCAAACATTTCTTCTGATAGTTTAATTAAAGGGTTCATTTTTAAATCCGTTTCATTTAATAAAAACGAGTAGAAAGAAAGCCCTGTCTGATACGTAACTTTATTTTTAAACGGGAACTTTTTCTCTATTTCATCATAATTCATTCCGAGCGTAAAAGGATCACTTTCTATACCTTCTCCCGTAGCAAAAATTGTTTGAACCCGATCATTTTCAATTCCAAATTGAACTACATTTGTTTGTTCATCCGTATAAATCCACCAAGTATACCCATAGGGTGTTAGATCTTTCCTTACTGGTTCACCAAATTTTTTAATAAGTTCATCACTTGATTGATCCATTTGATCAAAAATATCACCTTTTAATAGTATTTTCATTTCTTTTGATGTTTGATTTGACTTGAGTTTTGGTAATTCTTCATCACTATCATACAATGTAATCTCTTTGGTTAATAAGTCCTTGTCCAATACAATATAAGCACCTGCAACAATACAACCAATGATTATCAAAATTGAAATTAATTTTCTCATAATAACCTCCATATCACATTGTATTCCCTACCACTCTATTTATTAACCCAAAGTCGCTTTATATATATAAAATTTCGTCAACATCTTGAACGTGGATATATTTTATTGCAAGTTACGTTTTTTTCTACTATGATTAAGTTAATGAGACTAAATAAGAGGTGTATAAAATGAAATTAGAAAACACAGGAATAGACAATAAAGTTATTGATATCGTTCCTCTAGATCATATCATGGGTAAACATGCATTTATAAGAGGAGAAAACTGGGATTACGAACGTGTTACATATGATTATAAAATCAATTCTCAAGAAAAAAACGTCACTTATTATATCCGTATCCAAGGTGAAGCCATTGAAGGCGATGTAGATAAGAAAGATGCAGTCATTAAATTGAAAACTCCATTATTGGGAAAGCACTATTATCCACATGGGATCGAATACGGAGAAGATGAGAATTTTCCTAAAAATTTAATTGAACGTGCAAATAAATTAGTGATTAGTGCAAATGAAGAATTAGAACAATATATTAAGTAACGTTATCCTAACTTAGTCTATCATATGGTAACGTCATTATTTGTTGCTATTTGTTTCAATTATTAAAAATACTATTATTATATGAAGATAAAGCTGATCTCCTTCTTCTGATGGGGACAGCTTTATTTAATGTTTATGGATATTTAGAACATGAATTAGCATTACTAAGATCAAGTATGACTATTATATTTTCGCTATTTATTTAACATAACAAAATTCCCTAATTACAGTTATTATTTACTCAACCTTCGCACGAACAACTAAACAAATACGTGGATTAACCCTAAAATGCTTCCAATTGATATCTTGACAACCTTATCAGCATAAAACTGTATTGCACAAAATACGTAAACTGCAACATAATGGCGTCAACTTTATTAATTTCTTCGGAAAAATACTTCGCTTTCCGCAGGCACGGCCTCAGCTTCTGTAGCTTCTCGTTAACGAGAAGCTACAGGGATCTTCGGACTCGCGCTGTTCCTGCAGGAGTCTTCATATTTTTCCTACGCTAGTTATCTTTAACATCTATAATAGCGTAGAAAATACACGGAGACTCCTGTGGGAGGAAAGGCCTCGGTGAGACTACGAAGTGCGTGGCACGAAGGAGGCTCAACAGCCGCCCACGGAAAGCGCAGTGTATTTTCGTAGCGGATTATACTATTAACTTTTTATAAATTACTGCACAGTTTATATCAAATGAAACGATGAAATATATTAGAATATAGTTGTATTTTAAGCATCCAATTAATAGAAAATACAACTAAGAAAGTGAATCTTTAAACTCCCTGATCCTACCAAGGCTTATTTATCTATTTCAAGTTGCGAAAGTTGAGTTAATTAATATAAACTTGAAAACAATATGATCTTCATTTATAACTCATATACTATCGTACATTTAATACGCAACTTTCATGAATTTTAAAAATTTGCTTCTCCATTGCTCAACAAATCTTTAGAAAAGAAAAATCCGAATTGATTCAACCATATTGAATCAACTTTCGGATTACTCAATTGCTAATCTATTTTTATTCTCTAATAACCTAATATAGCTCGAATCATGCTCGTAGTCTCTCCACCATGATAAATAACGTATAGTAACAAATATACTATAACACCAGTAATCGCTGTAAAGAACCAAATGATACTTGTAACCGGTCCGATTTTCTTATGTTTCTTAAAATTCCCTTTAAAAGCTAAACGTAATGTTACAACGCCAAAAACTGCACCAGTCATCGATAATAAAATATGAAATATTAAGAAAATCGTATAATATATTTTTATACTTTCCGGTCCACCAAAACTCGTATTACCTATAAAGATTGTTCTTGACACATAAATGATTAAAAAAGATAGAGCACTAATTGCTGCAGCAACCATTGCTTTTTTATGCTTTTCTTTTTCACCCTTTATAATTAACCTCCAACCAACCGCAACCAAAATAGCGCTTAATACAATTAATAACGTACTAATCAAAGGCAATATTTCCATCATTGTTTTCCTTTCTGTCTAAAGTAAGCTTCCTCTCAACATTATTTATTTGAATATGGCAATGAATCAGGCATTGGATCTATACTCATATTCTTTTTAGAAAACCAACCAAAAAAGATCCAAGCAAGAACAAAGCCATAAATAATTTGTTGTAAAAACATCATGATAATACCGCCTAGCTGTTGATCTTCTTGAGCACTTAGTGGTGAAAACATTTCTGCACCCGACAATTCACCAGATAATCCAGTTAAAACATCACTAGGAACACAAAGACTCATCGCCTGTAACCATGCACCTTCAGAACTGTATGCACTATAAAGTGATTTAGTAGCAAAGATCATCAATGCACAGGCAATTGAGATTATTAAAATACTACCTAATAAATACCCCATTTTGATCAATGGATTTAATGTATCATGTGATTTTAATGGAGTGACAATTGGCCACCACATAAAAATTGCAAATATAAATAATATTATCGTTATACTAATATGTGCTACTTGAGATTGTTTGGAAAAATCAAATATTGTTGGTAAATGATACATCGAAAATAAACTATTGAATATTGCTAAAGCAATTAATGGCTGAGTGAAAAATTTAATAATAGGTTTAATAATTGGCAACTCAATAAATCGTTCAATCGACCAAGTTGGTAATCCACGAATAATGAAAATTGGAATTACCATATAGAGAATTGCCATCTGAATCATATGGGCACTCATCATAATATGAGCGAGTAAATCTACAGGAGCTCCTTTAACTAAATAAAGTAATAAGATTCCTGAATAAAAGAATATCTGTTGGTTCCTCGTAGGACGCTCTACATTACCGAATCGACTACGTTGTGGACCTGTATATATAAAATAAATACCTGCAAGTACTACTAAAAATATTAGAAAATAAGGACTCCATAAAGCGCGAAATCCAAATATTTGTATATCTAACCACATGTAAATCCACCTCTTTGAAAAACTTAGTATGATCGTTCATCCTATACTCCACTCATAATTATACCGTATTTTACGGTACTAAAACAGGTCACATGTGACAAATTCATAAATATCCTTTTATGAGAAATAAAAGACTGGAGGAAATTCCCCCAGTCTTTTATTATTTTTTTATTTATTACCACCAAGATATAACCATTAATCCTGCAAGTGTTAAAAATGCTGCCCAAACACCGCCATAGATTAATGTGGCAGGCATCTCATGACCTTTATCTTTCAAATGCATGAAATAATAGAACTGAAACCCTGCTTGAACAATTGCCATAATGAACAGAATTGGTAGTACATACATACGACTAATCGTTCCAGTTGCAACAATTGCAAAAGCAATAATGGTGAAGACAATCATCAAACCAAAAGAAATTAATTGACGTTGCATTTCTTCTTTACTTTTTTGTCTTCTAAATACTTCAGACTGATCCAAGTTTGAATTTGATTCATTCGTCATTGATTAACCCACCTTCCCCATTAAGTATACTACCGTAAAGATAAATACCCATACGACATCAATGAAGTGCCAGAATAAACTAAATGTGTTAAATTTAGGTGCGTTATATAAGTTCAATCCTCTTTTCGCATTACGGATAAGTAGTGTAGTCAACCAACAAATACCAAATAATACGTGACCACCGTGGAATCCAACTAGCGCAAAGAATGCTGAACCAAATGCCGATGATTGGAAACTAAAGCCGTACTCAGTGATGTAATGAGCAAACTCATAAATTTCACAAACTAAAAACCCAATTCCAAGTAAACCAGTAATTCCTAACCACAATACCATTTTCTTATAATCATTATTACGCATGTGATACATTGCATACACACTAGTTAATGAACTTGTTAATAATAGCATTGTCATTAAGAAAACTAAACCTAAACCGAATAATTCTTCAGAGGAAGGCCCCCCTGCAGTTGAATTTTTCAACGCAAGGTAGGTTCCAAATAAACTTGCAAATAGTACAGTTTCTCCACCAAGGAAGAACCACTGACCAAAGAATTTATTCTTCCCTTCTAGTGTAGCTTTCTCTGGTTCTGCTGGCAAAACTTCTGGAAATAAGCTGCTATGATCATGACTCATGTCTTACTTTGCCTCCCCTTCTAATGCCTTTTGTAGTTCTTCCTTAGGGATGTAGTAGCCAAAGTCGTCTTTAAGAGATCTTACAACCATACAGCCAATCGAGAATGCCATACCGCCGTAAAGTGCTAAATACCATAAGCCATTATCTGTTTGGTAAATAAAGCCAAATCCTGCAACGAAGAACCCTAATCCCATTAAGAATGGTATGAATGAACCGCTTGGCATATGAACATCATCTAAAGGTTCGCCTGGAGGAATTGTTCCATCACCTTCCATTTTTTCAATCCATAATGGGTCAAGACCACGAACCAGTGGAAGCTGTTCAAAGTTATAGTAAGGTGGTGGTGACGAAATAGACCACTCTAATGTACGTCCATCCCATGGGTCAGCAGATGCTTTTTCACCTTTCACCGCTGTATATACAATGTTTACGATAAACACAATTGTACCTACACCCATTAAAAACGCACCAATTGTACTAATGAAGTTACCTAATTCTAATCCTTGGTCATGTAAAAATACCCAGTAACGACGAGGCATTCCCATTAGACCTAAAAAGTGTTGAATAAAGAATGTTAAATGGAAACCGATAAAGAATACCCAGAACGTAAATTTACCCATACCTTCATGTAAAATACGTCCGAACATTTTCGGCCACCAATAATGAAGTCCAGCAAAAATACCGAAAATAGTTCCTCCAACAATTACATAGTGGAAGTGAGCTACAACAAAGTATGTGTCATGATACTGATAGTCAGCTACAGCTGAACCTAACATAACACCCGTCATACCACCAATTGTAAATGTAGGAATAAATCCTAAAACCCATAACATGGCAGAATTGATAGTAACTTGACCGCCCCACATTGTTAGGAGCCAGTTAAAAATTTTAATACCCGTAGGAACTGCAATTGCCATTGTTCCAACAGCAAAAATTGAGTTTGCAACTGGTCCTAGACCAACTGTAAACATGTGGTGAGCCCACACCATGAATCCTAAGAAAGCAATTAACATTGTTGCAAATACCATTGCAGTATAACCAAACAATCTCTTTCTAGAGAATGTTGCAATTACATCACTAAATATCCCAAATAACGGTAAAATGAGGATGTAAACCTCAGGATGTCCGAAAATCCAGAATAAATGCTGATAAATAATCGTATTTCCACCTAGTGCAACGTTAAAGAACGCTGTATCAAACATACGATCAAACATTAATAAGAATAAGTTAATCGTTAAAGGTGGGAAAGCAAACAAGATTAAAACACTTGTAATAAATGTTGCCCATGCAAATAATGGCATACGCATATATGTCATACCTGGTGCTCTCATCGTAACAATTGTGGCAATAAAGTTAATACCACCCATTAATGTACCAGCACCTGCAATTTGTAGACCAAGAATATAATAGTCAACACCATGACCCGGGGATTGCATTGCAAGAGATGCATAAGATGTCCATCCAGCATCAGGAGCTCCACCAGTCAGGAAACTGACGTTTAATAAAATTCCTCCGAAAAAGAACAGCCAAAAACTTAATGCGTTAAGAAATGGAAACGCTACGTCTCGCGCCCCTATTTGTAATGGCATGGCCGCGTTCATGAGCCCTATTAATATGGGCATCCCCGCTAAAAAGATCATTGTTGTACCATGCATTGTAATCATTTCATTGTAGAATCCAGCACTGATAAAGTCGTTTTGCGGCTTAATTAGCTGAATTCGAATAATGAGTGCTTCCAGTCCACCAAGGATGAAGAAGAAACCCCCACCTGCAAGATATAGGTGAGCAATTTTCTTATGGTCTACTGTCGTAAGATAGTCCCATAAGAAAGAACCAAAGCTTCGTTTTCCCGTAGCTGCAATACTACTCACATTAACAACCTCCTATAATGATCTTTAAACTTGTATAAGTTTTAAGACTAATCTTCCTTACTTTCTGCACTAACTTCAGATGGTTTTAATTGCAATAAGTATTCTGCAATTTTATCTGCTTCATCATCATTCACTTCCGGATATGCTCCAGTCATTAGGTTACCAGGTTTAAGTGACTCAGGATCTTGAATCCACTGAACTAAATTTTCTTTCGTTGGTTCTAAATATCCTGCAAATCTTGAACGGTCACCGAATTGAGTTAAATCTGGACCTATTGGTACACTCCCTGCAGAATAAGTCTGTGTATCAGTAGCGTGACAATTTAAGCACGCCTTCTCTTCAAATAGTTCTTTACCCTCTTGAGCAACAGCGTCTAATTCAAGTTTCTCTGAATCAAAGTTTTGCATATCTGCTACCCATTGGTCATATTCTTCTTGACTTACAACGACTATTTTAAAGTCCATTAATGAGTGAGAAGGACCACAGAGTTCAGCACATTTACCAAAATATACCCCTTCTTCATACGCTTCTAAATACATTGTATTTACGTTTTCCGGGTTTACGTCAAGCTTACCAGATAAACTTGGTACCCAGAATGAATGAAGAACATCTTTTGTAATTAAATGTACGTATACCTTTGTATTAACCGGAATATACAAATCCTGGCTCGTAGAAATTTCTTCATTTTGATAATCATAATGCCACCAGTATTGGTTACCAGTAACATCAATATTAATATGATCTTCTGCATCTGCATCATCTGCCAAGTGGAAAGTTGCAAACACGGTAGGAACTGCCATGATCACTACAAGAATAATTGGAATGATCGTCCAAACAGCCTCTAATGTTTTATTTCCTTCAACTTGTTCGGGATTAATTACTGGATCTCCCTTTTTCTTACGATAACGCATTAACACAATTACATACAATACCATTACAACTAGAAGTACAAAGGTCATAACCACCGTTGTTAAAATAATTAGTTGCATTGATATATCTGCACCATACCCTTTAGGCACAAGTGCTGTCAGATTGTCTCTACCACATGCAGATAGTATAAAGGCTAAAGAACCGAGTAAAAACAAGGCTCTAAATTTTCCCATCCAACCTTTCATGTATGCATACCTCTCTTTCTCCTATAATACTACATTGAATTTTCATCAAGGGCTGTTTTCGACTCTATGTATTATATTACTACAATTATCATTGTTAAGAATATAATAATTAAATATCCTAATGAATAGAAGAAAACAAAATTTGCCCATTTCAATACATTTTCCATGAAGAATCCACTAAAACCGATGATTAACCAAGCAACATTTAAGGTTGTTGCAACAGCTAGGAATGTATTACCTAATTCCCCTAAGAAAAAAGGTAAGGGAAGTAAACATGCAATGTAAACGACAATTTGTCGTTTTGTGAATTCAAAACCATGTACTGCAGGAAGCATAGGGATACCTGCTGCTTTATATTCTTTACAGTTTTTCATTGCTAATGCAAGGAAGTGAGGCGTTTGCCAAATAAACATTATTAAAAATAGTATGATTGGAACGATATGAAATAAATCTGGATTAATTGCCGCCCATCCAATTAATGGTGGAACTGCTCCGGATATACAACCAATTTCTGTATTAAGGGTATATCTTCTTTTCGACCAAATTGTGTATAAAACTACGTATGTAAACCAGCCAATAAAAGCTATGATTGCGGCGGTTACCGTTGTTAAATATAAAAGAATTAGTCCTAATATAGTAGAAGTAACACCTATAAATAACGTATTGTTTAATGATATTTTGCCGGTTACAGTCGGTCGTTCTTTCGTCCGACTCATAATTGGATCAATATCAACATCATACCAATTATTTAAAACACTCGCACCTATCAATACTAATGTACTGCCAATCATTGTCAGGAAAAATAAACTGATATTTTCCATGAATGATGTGTTTGTAAAATAAAGGGCAAGCCAATATCCTGCAAAAACTGTAAATAAATTGGAGTTTACTATACCTAATTTAATGACAGATTTAACATCCTTCATTGTAAATTTTCCATTATTTAAATTAGCAGACTCGTTGATTGTTATAGAAGAAGGTGTAACTTCTCCGTTAGCCATTTCATGATAGCCTCCCTTCACTTTTATAAATGAAAAAAATATAAAAAGATACACTATCTTAATATATTCTATTCAATATAGATGCTTCCCCTATTTACATAATTGAATTCATTGCACAGTATCCTATTGTACCATCTTTTTCAGATTCCATATACCAAAATGTATTTAGTAAAACATAAGTACAAATAGATACTACTTGAAACCTCTATCATTATTTTTATCAAACTTCATTTGAATTTGCAAGGAATTCTATTGTTATGAAAGGAATTTTGGCAGGAACAAGAAAAAGTATTACAAATCTGTGACAAGTAAATACTAATGTTAATTTTATGATCTAAAATAATTGCTTTATCCAATATATAGCCAGTATGATTAATTATAGTCATTAAAATACTGATTATTATTTGGTTATTACAATTATCTTATATCAATTGTAACCAGATAGGATTATATACAAAAAGTGAGGCTATTTATTATGATTAGAACAATTAAATGGCTATCGGTCGTTTCGACGGTAGGTATGATATTCATTTTATTAGGCGGTGCCCTTGTTACGAAAACAGAGTCAGGCATGGGCTGTGGGAATAGCTGGCCACTTTGTAACGGAGAATTAATTCCTACCAAAGTGACTGCAGAATTAATTATAGAATATAGCCACCGCTTGGTTTCTTCCATTATTGGTGTGACTGTTTTACTTCTTGCTGTTTTATCTTGGATGGTTATTGGCCATATTCGTGAAGTTAAATTTTTAGCATTCTTATCTTTTTCATCCTTGGTTTTACAAGGTTTGATTGGGGCTGCAGCTGTTATATGGGGACAATCTGATTTTGTACTTGCCATTCATTTTGGAATTTCATTAATCTCATTTGCCGCCGTATTTTTATTAATGTTGCTTGTGTTTGAAATCGATAAAAAATTTGATGCTACAACATTAGTTATTAAGAAAGACCATCGCATAGAAATATATTTATTAACTATTTTCACGACTGTTGTAGTTTATACCGGAGCACTTGTAAGACATGTTAATGCAAACCTAGTTTGTGGAAGCTGGCCATTTTGTAACAACAGTGCACCTTTCGCTTTTGCCGATTACAATTTCCATCAATGGGTACAAATGGGGCACCGCTTTCTTGCTGGGATACTCTTAATTTGGACAATTAGTTTTTTCATTAAAGTTATGAAAAATTACCGTGATAATCGAATCATGTATTGGGGTTGGGTTTCTACTTTAATTTTAATCCTATCTCAAGTACTATTTGGAGCATTGATTATCTTTACTCAATTAAATTTATGGATCGCTCTTTTACATGCATTGTTCATCACTTGTTATTTTGGTAATTTAAGTTACTTTATATTACTCTCCTATCGAAGTGCAAAGCAGGAAAATGAAGTATCGGTAAAAAATAATATTCCAACTTACAATATTGAAGCAAAAAATGAGATATAGGTAAATTACCTGTATCTCATTTTTTTAGGGAACTAAGGATTTCTCCCAATTCGTCCAAGGGTTCAGTTGTGGTGGATTAGAAGTGACTATTATTTTTTCTTTTTTAACTGGATGGACAAAAGACAATTGATGAGCCCATAAAGCAATTTGTTGGCCTGTTTTATTAACGTGACTACCATATAATTGATCACCATAAAGTGGGTGACCCAATTCTTTTAATTGAACTCTAATTTGATGAGATCTACCGGTTTCTAACATAATCTGCATCAATGTATACTTATTTTTACGTTCTAACGTTTTATAATGTAATATTGCTTTTTTAGCATCTGGAGAAGAACTATTTACAACAGCTACTTCATTTTTTCTTCTGTCTTTTTTTAAATAATGAATTAATGTGTCTTTTTCATTTGTTACCTTACCTCGGACAACAGCTAAATAGGTTCTTGCTAACTCTCTCTTTCGAAGCATATTAGCCATTCTTGAAGCGGCTTTTGACGTTTTAGCAAAGATGATTGCTCCACCGACTGGTCTATCTAGACGATGAACGAGACTAAGATAAACATTTCCAGGCTTTTGATATCTCTTTTTAATATCTTTTTTTAATATCGATAATAAATCTGGATCTTTGGAACGGTCTTCTTGTACAGGTACATTAACCGGTTTTTCTACAATGAGTAAATGATTATCTTCATATAAGATTGGTATTTCCATATTAATCAGCCTATACTTCCTTTCTTTCTGTAATTATTCCTGTTCTTACTCCATAGTATTTATCCGTTTTTTGATTGATGAAATTAAACTATATCTATTTTAGTGTAAAAAGAAAATAGGTAGAAGTATCAAACTTCTACCTACCTTATCATACTTATTCGAATTCGAGAAGTAGATCATTTACAGAAATAGCTGCTCCATCACTTACATGGATTCGTTTAATAACACCTTTAAATGGCGCTTGAATAGTCGTCTCCATTTTCATTGCTTCAGTGATAAGCAAATAATCCCCTTTTTCTACTTTATCTCCTTCTGAGCAAAGAATTTTAACAACAGTACCTGGCATAGTTGCTCCAATTTCTTTTGGTTTTTCTTTATTAGCCTTCGGTAACTCGGCTACTTGTGATGTAATACTTTTATCTTTAATTATTATCTCTCGTGATTGCCCATTTAGTTCAAAATACATTACTCTCGTTCCATCTGATCGTGGTTCAGAAATAGAAACAAGCTTAATAAATAACGTTTTACCTTGTTCAATTTCAACTTCGATTTCTTCACCTAAACGCATTCCGTAAAAGTAAGTTGGTGTATCAAGTACTGATACATCTGCATATGTCGTGGTGAAGTTATGATAGCTCATAAAAACGTCAGGATACAGTGCATAGGCAATCAAGTCAAAACTTGTTACTTCACGCCCAAGTTTTTCAAATAACTCATCTCTTAGTTTTTCAAAATCTACTGGCTCTAGTAATTTTCCTGGACGAACCTCAATTTTTTCTCTTCCTTTTAGTATAATTTCTTGTAACTTTTTAGGAAAACCTCCATAAGGTTGACCTATATCCCCTTGGAAGAATTCAATAACAGAAGCAGGAAAATCCATAAACTCTCCGCGTTCATAAATATCTTTTTCCGTTAAATTATTTTGAACCATAAATAAAGCCATATCGCCAACAATTTTAGAAGAAGGTGTAACTTTTACAATATCACCAAACATATCATTTACAGTTCGGAACATCTTCTTTACCTCATCCCAACGTTCTTCCAATCCTACCGCTTTTGCTTGCTGTTGTAAGTTACTATATTGTCCTCCCGGCATTTCATGGAAATAAACTTCTGAATGAGGAGATCTCATCCCACTTTCAAAGTCTTGGTAGTAATCACGAATCCCATCCCAATAAGACGAAAGTTCTTCATAATTATTGACATTGATATCTGGTTGATTTTTCGTTCCTTCTAACGCATGATACAAAGATTGTGCGCTTGGTTGTGAGGTTGATCCAGCCATAGATCCACATGCTACATCAACTACATCGACTCCTGCTTCAATAGCTCGTGCATACATATAGATACCATTTCCACTTGTATCATGAGTGTGTAAATGAATCGGAATATCCAATGTGTTCTTTAATTCAGTAATTAATTGATATGCTGCTTCCGGTTTTAACAGTCCAGCCATATCTTTAATTCCTAAAATATGGGCACCAGATTGTTCAAGATCTTTCGCTAATTTTGTGTAATACTCAAGATCGTATTTTCCTCTACCTTTATCAAGTAAGTTCCCTGTATAACAAATTGATGCCTCGGCAATTTTCCCACTATTTCTAACTGCTTCTATAGCAGGTTTTATTCCTTCTAACCAGTTTAAACTGTCAAAGATACGGAACACATCTATTCCTGCTTTAGCGCTTTCTTCAACAAAGGAAAATAACACGTTATCAGGATAATTTTTGTATCCGACAGCATTACTTGCTCGAAGTAACATTTGGAATAAAATATTTGGCATTTTTTCACGTAAATGCAAAAGCCTTGTCCAAGGGTCTTCTCTTAAAAAACGATACGCTACATCAAATGTTGCTCCTCCCCACATCTCTACAGAGAATAGCTCAGGTAAAAGGCGAGCTGTAGGTTCAGCAATTTGTTCTAAATCTTTTGTTCTTATACGAGTAGCCAATAGCGATTGATGAGCATCTCTAAATGTTGTATCAGTGAGCAACACTTTTTCTTGATTCTTTAACCAATTAGCCACATAATCTGGTCCATGTTCGTCAAGTAATTGTTTTGTTCCCGTTGGTATTTCATCCAAATGATTTACATGTGGAATATGAATTGGTGAAAATCTTGGTTTTTCTTTTTTAGGGACGCCATCTACCCCGTTTATCGTCATATCCCCAATATACGTTAACAGTTTTGTTCCACGGTCTTTACGTTTTGGAAACACAAAAAGCTCTGGTGTATCATCAATAAAATTAGTATCGTACTCACCCGAAGCAAACTGTTTATGCAAAATAACATTTTTTAAAAAAGGAATGTTTGTTTTTATTCCACGAATACGAAACTCTTTTAAATTTCTCACCATTTTTTGAGCAGCTTGTTCAAATGTCAGCGCCCAAGTAGAGACTTTTACTAATAGTGAATCATAATAAGGCGATATAACCGCACCTTGATATCCATTACCAGCATCAAGTCTAACTCCAAATCCTCCGCCAGAACGATATACCATTATCCTGCCTGTATCTGGCATAAAGTCATTTAATGGATCTTCTGTTGTTACTCGTGACTGAATTGCATAACCGTTTGTTCGAATGTCTTCTTGTTTTGGAATTCCGACAACAGGATCATGCAGACTACGTCCTTCTGCCACTTTAATCTGAGATTGAACAATATCTACCCCGGTAATCATCTCAGTTATTGTATGTTCCACTTGAATTCGTGGATTCACTTCAATAAAATAAAAATCTTCTCCAGTTACTAAAAATTCAACTGTACCAGCATTAATATAGCCTACATTTTTTGCTAGTTGTACAGCTGCTTCACAAATTCGGTCTCTTAATTCATCTGATAGAGATAAACTAGGTGCAACTTCAACGACTTTTTGATGACGTCTTTGTACAGAACAATCTCTTTCATATAAATGAACAATATTTCCTTGTTCATCCCCTATTATTTGAACTTCAATATGTTTTGGATTTTGAATGAATTTTTCTACATATATTTCGTCGTTACCAAAAGCGGTTTTTGCTTCAGAACGAGCACGTTCGTATGCTTCCTGTAACTCACCCTTATGATGAACAATCCGCATTCCTCGCCCACCGCCGCCTAGCGATGCCTTAATAATAATAGGGTATCCTGCATTTTCTCCAAATTTTTCAACTTCGGATATAGAAGAGACTGGTCCATCCGAACCTGGAATAATTGGTAATCCTGCATTAACCGCTTGAGATTTTGCTTTTACTTTATCGCCGAACATATCAAGATGTTCACTCGTAGGTCCAATAAAAATAATTCCTTCTTCTTCACAACGTTTAGCGAAATGAATATTTTCAGCAAGGAACCCATATCCAGGATGAATGGCATCAACACCAACATTTTTAGCAAGCTCAATGATGCCTTCAATATCTAAATATGCTTCAATTGGACCCTTACCCTCGCCAATCAAATATGATTCATCTGCTTTATATCGATGAAGTGCACTAGAATCTTCCTTGGAATATATGGCAACAGTTCGAATATCAAGCTCTGTACAAGCTCTAAATATTCGAATTGCAATTTCACCCCTATTTGCAGCTAAAATCTTATTGATTTTTTTTATATTGGCCATGTACTTCCTCTCCTATGTCTATATGTATTTAAATCTTCCGTTTCAATTACTTTTGGTTCTTGTTCTTGTAAATTAACTGTTCTTGCAACATTATTCAATATTCCCATCGATAGCATTAATACTAATAAGGATGAACCACCGTAGCTGATGAAAGGTAAAGTTACTCCTGTAATTGGTAATAGGCCACTAATGGCTCCTAAATTTATGATCGCTTGAAATCCGATCATAGATGATATTCCAATTGCCAGCAACGATCCAAAACTATTTTTACACTTCTTAGCAATATAAAGACCTCTCAGAACGATGACTGTAATTAAACCTATAACAATGATAACGCCAAAGATTCCAAGCTCCTCTGCAACGATTGCCATAATAAAATCAGTATGAGCTCCCCATAGATAACCTAATTTTTGTATACTTTGTCCTAAACCTTCACCACTTAATCCGCCCCCACCTATAGCAAGATATGATTGAATGAGATGAAATCCTTCTGATTCAGGATTTAAAAAAGGCTGATATGCACCTGTAAAACGTGCAATTCGAGTTTCGGTTATCATTTTGGGGAAGATCATTAAAATAATTGCACTACTAAATAAGCCCAACAACAAGATATGTTTCATTCGAATTCCGGAACTAATAATAAGCGTTCCAACGATTAATAAAATAATCGTAGCTGTTCCGATGTCCGGCTGTAATACAATTAATCCTACCATTACAACCGTTAAAAAGAGTGGAGGTAATACTCCCTTCTTAAAGTCATTGATATACTGCTGTTTTTTTGAGTAGACTGATGCCAAGTAAATAATTAAAGCCAACTTAACAAACTCGGATGGTTGGATATTAAAACCTAGAAGCTCAATGGAACGTGTCGCCTTATTTGCGGTTTCTCCAAAGAGGAGTACAGCAATTAAAAGGATTCCACTAATTACAATGATTGTTTTTGTCAAATTTTGATAATATTTATATGGAAATATACAACAAAATATATATCCTATCAAGGCAAGAACAAACCACTGAAGTTGTTTAAAAAAATAATATGTACTATCCAGACCATCTACTACTGCTGAAACCATACTTGCACTATAGATCATCACAATCCCGAATCCAGCTAATAAAACGGGTGTGATAATAAGCGTATAATCATAGCCTTTCATTCTCTCTTTCACAAATAACACCCCAAACATTTTTAAGACTATACAGAAAAAATGTATATATAAATTATATGGGAATTTTGTCTTAAATGCTAGAGCATTATTTCATTTTAACTAACAACGTTACATGAAAAGTTCGAAAATTTCAAAGGTTTTTTTCATAATTTCACAATTTGTTCACATTTTACTAAGAATAAGATTATTTCTTGCTAAAATAAATGGATTTAATTAAAAAATAACATAAATAAAAAAACTTTGCTTATTCACCCTCAATGCAAAGTTTTTTCTATCTATCACTGTTATTTTTTTAATTCAATTGTTCTTTGTGCCGCTTCATGTAAAAAACTTAATTTTCGTTCTAAATTATCGAGTAACTCTCGACCCTCCGCTTCTGTTATTAAATCCAAACGAACAGCGAAATCTATTTCCCTTGATAAACCAAACATTTGGGTGTCCAAAACCTCTTCATATAACGGACATTGCGGTGTCATTAAGTTATCTATTTGAACTTCGATCAGTCGTAGAATTTTTTCAGCATCGTCTCTAAGTAACGAATATGCTTTCTCACGCTGAACCATCGTAATTTGAGGCATTTACTTCATTCCCTCCATCACATTATAAATATCTATTATTAGACTCAATGTGGACAATACACTTTAAAATAATAGTATCGTTATATACGATAAATTGCAAATAGTAAACAAGTATTATTGTATATATGATAATATGATTATGTTAGTTATATTATAGCTAGTTTTTTGGGAGATAAGAATTCATTTTAGTGAAATGTAGTCCTAACTTTGATATTCTAAGAAGAGATATATTATAAAGAGGTGTAAGTATGATTGTACAATTAAAGGGCAATATCCGTTTTCCTATCACATTAGATCCAACAGTGTGGATTTTCGATGATCGTAAAGTTATTTTGGAAGAAGCATTCATTGAACGAAAAGATCAACCTGAGGAAGATAAATTGGCAAAAGCAGCGGAATTATTTGATCAAGAAATTTATTTTCAAAAGAAAATTAAACCTCCTGTTAATAATAGTATTAATCGTTTTGATAAAGAAAAAACGCTGACAAACTCATTTGTCATGCCAATTGCAGACTTTATAAAAACAGCAGAAATAAATAATGATGCATCAAGAGCAATATTAAAAACAAAAGAGGATGACGTAGTAATTAGTACAGATCAATTAGAATCAGCCTACTTCTTATTTGCTCTCGAAGGTAAACCTTTGAAAGAAGACGGACCTGTTCATTTGTTTTTTGGAGATGGATCAAATAAAGAAACACCAATAAAAGGTATTTACGAAATTATAATTGATTAATTATCCTAATATATTTTACTACATATTTAAACATTCTGGTTGTGAGACAAATCAAACAACCAGAGTGTTTTTTTAATGTAAACAAAATTTATTTCTTTTTGAATTTTATTGTATAAAAGGGGTTCTTTTACTAACAATATGAATGAACAAATGGATTTGTTAGTAAAGGAGACTAAATTATGTATTTTCGTACGCTTTTATCTCTTCTATTTATAGGAGGTATTCTTGTCGGCTGTAATCTAAATAATTCAAATTCAACTCCCAATACAAACCCAAATAAAAATATCGGGGTTGAACAATCAAGTTATGAGGAAAATTATAACTTAACAAACCAAGAAATCGCATCTCATCTTGCTACTTTAGCTATCGAAGTGCCAGATGTAAATGATGCAGCAGCAATCGTTGCTGGTCCATATGCTGTTGTAGGAATTGATATTGATGAGGCGACTGAAAGACAGCGTGTAGGAACGATCAAATACTCGGTAAATGAAGCTCTTCAACATGATCCTTATGGAAAAACTGCTGTCGTAGTGGCTGATGCAGATATGCCTGAACGTCTACGAGAAATGAATGATAAAATTAGACAAGGGTACCCGATATCTGGTGTTGTAGATGAATTAGCTGAAATTGTTGGCAGATATATGCCAAGTTTTCCAGTACCAGAAAATCGTCCCGAAGAAAGAGATGAAAATGAAGAAAAAACACCTGCAGAAGATAAACAAAAATTGGACCAAATACAGCGAGAACAGTCCAATCGATAAAATAGAAATCAAAACGAAAAGTAGAGGAAATGCATTTTACCCTCTACTTTTTTTATTTTATTCATTAAATTCTTTTGATAAATTTTCAATCTCTTCTTGTGCAGTTTTATTGAAATATTGCACACCAAATTGGGATCCTTCCGAGACCATTTTTGCGTTTTCAAGCTGTGTACGGTCTTCCTTATTAACTTGATCTGGAATACCGGCTTGCACAAAAGTGTCAGTTGTACTACTTTCGGAATCGGAAGAACTATTTTCTCTATTTTTCATTAAATAGCTTACACCTATTGTTGCCGCCGCTCCAATTATCGGTAATACATATCTTTTTTTCATTTATAATCATTCCTCTCAATTTGAAGCATATTTATCGTAGTTATAGAATACCCTGTCACACTTTTAATAAACATTATGTTATAGTGGATTTATATTACAATTTTGAGGTGAAAATCGTGCAAGTTCAGTGCATACTTTGTGATAAAATTGAAAGCATTGAAGATAGTTCTTTGCAAGCGAAGCGTTTATTAAATAGAAAAGTACAATCTTATTTATGTAAATCATGTAATGATCGAATTACTGAAAAAACTAAAAAGCGTTACGATACTGGAAAATTTCATCTATATAGCTCTAAAAATAAACATGAAGTGAAAGATTTCCAGTAAACCTTGTTAGAGTGATTCAAAAAAGGCTGGAAAAATAAAAAAGACGACTTTGTTAGATTTATATGCAGCTTAGGAAATAACCGCTTTTCACGTGCACAGCCAAAAGATCTGTAGCTCCTCCTCTCGAGTCGCTACAAAAGACTCGAGAAGCAGCTTTTAACCGATGCGGAGTCTGCGTGTATTTCCTATGCTATACTAACAAATTGTTCGTCTCTCAGTTGCTAGTTATATTATTTTCCAGCCTCTGATTAATCATTTTTTCGTTCTCTATGTAATCGAAATCGATATATACCTAAAACAATCGATATAATAATTAATGTCTCAGTCATTGGATATTTAACTAAACTAAATAATGTTATTACGATTACTCCAATTGCAAGTAAAGTATAAACAATGATCGATTTTAGTAAAGGTAATTGTCGCGCAAATCCTAATTTATACGCGATCACACTTAAAATAAGATTTACAATGTAAAAAAACCAAAGTATATGATCTGTTCCAAAGTTATCGACATAAAAATTAAATATAATTGATCCCATATTTTCCCCCGCCATATTTCATTAGTATCTTGTCCACTACTTACTATACTAAATATAAGCTTTGTATACCATCAATTATGTTTCGTTTTTAAATAAAATATTATATACTTTATAGGACATGAAGTTGAGGTGTTTAAAATGAAAAAAATTAACTTTCCGATGTTATTACTGGCTATTTTAGTTGTGCTTATGTTTTGTTTAGTCGGTGTTGCCATTGCTTATGAAAGTGTACTATTAATTATTTTATTTATTTTACTTGGTTTTGCTCTTATGGGATATGGAATTTTTCTCAAAAGAAAAAGTGACTATTAAAGTCACTTTTTTGCTTTTAATAAGTATGTATGTATAAGATCTTTTTGAATGCTTGGATTACACGTTAATATCGATGTTCGTTCCAGCATGTTTACCTTATCTCCACTTATATTTGTTGTCACTCCGTCTACCTCTTCAATGATTATTCTTCCTGCCGCAATATCCCAAGGTTCCAATCCCATCGATATGTATGCATCTACAACACCTTCTGCAACATAAGCGAATTCTAAAGCTGCAGAGCCATACGTCCTAGTTCCCCGTACATCTTTTATTAATTGCTGCATAACTGTTTCATCTACTATTCGATTTTTCGTAAGCCAATAATGATTCAAACAAATAATAGACTCATGAATCGTTTTGTTTTTATTTAATGGAGCTAATCTTTTTGTATTTTTAAATGCACCATTCCCTCTTAATGCACTATACAGATTATTATTCATAACGTCATAAATGAAACCAATTTCACCAATTCCATGTTCGTATATACCGATAGAGATTGCAAAATTCTGTTTTTGATGAACAAAATTCATCGTACCGTCTATCGGATCAATTATCCAAACAGTGCCTGAAACATTCTCAAACGTATCTCCATACCCTTCTTCACTCAATAGTAAATGTTCAGGATAATACTGTTTAATTTTACTGGCAAAAAAAAATTCCACTTTACGATCCATTTCCGTTACTAAATCTTTCGGGTTGGATTTCGTATTAATTTCAAGTGGATCATTTATTTGGTTACGAATAATAGCACCTGCCTCTAATATCCACGCTCTAACTCTGTTGAACAAGGTTTCTCTAGTAATTACGTCCATTCATTTACCTCCGCTTTTATCGATTAGGGCGTTTTTATTCTTTTTATAGAATCGATAATGTCGTAAAACTCCTTTTCTTTTTAAAAAATAAGAAGTCTTCGAATTTTGTAATTACCAACCATTGTATCAAAACTCTTACTATTTATCATTGGATTCGATTAAATCCTGAGTTAGATCATTATTTTAGGTAGAAAGTGCTTTAAGTTTTTTAACTAAATAATTGAGTTTTTCTTTTGATTTGTTTATTTCTTCTTCATTTTTCATTTTCATTGCATCAAACAGTGCTACAAGTTCATAATCTATTTCCATACGAACTACAGACAACATTTGACGACTTTCTTTTTTTCTAACCTGTTCGATTACATACTTCATAACACTCACATCCTTTGTAGATAGTATTATCTATATGATGTTTTTTAAAATTGGTGTATTCTAAATAGCTATCTATCATATTTTAATTTATTTTATTCTTCCTATTGTTATATTATTCATTCCCCAAATAAAGCAGTTATAAACTCAATAATTAAGGAATAAAAAAACAACGCATTAATTGCGTTGTTTTACTTCAGGCTCGGACAAACAGAAGTAAAGAAAAGACGGATATTCGGAGACTCCAATAGGGAAAGCATCAGCCGAAAATCCATTTTTAAGTTTGGACAATCTTAAGAAATTATTACATTGAGGAAAACGGAGTAGATCTGGACGAAACTAATTGGTACAATTTTGAATGAAATTTAATCCATTTATGAATTCTGTTCTCTGCGATTTTTTAGCAGCCATTATTGATTTGACTATTTTATTTACTTATTATTAATACGATTCAACCCTATGTTCTAATCTTAATTTATCTGCAACCATTGCAATAAATTCCGAATTTGTCGGCTTAGCCTTAGACACATTAATCGTATAACCAAATAATTCGGTTATCGAATCTATATTTCCTCGATTCCAAGCGACCTCAATTGCATGTCTGATCGCTCGTTCTACACGAGAAGCGGTTGTATTAAACTTTTTGGCAATATCCGGATACAATATTTTCGTAATTGAACCTAATAATTCTATATCATGATATACCATTGTAATTGCCTCTCTTAAATAAAGATATCCTTTAATATGTGCTGGCACTCCAATATCATGCATAATATTCGTTATGTTAGATTCAATATTGTCTTTTTCTTTACGAGGTGTACGATTAACTTCTGAAATTTTCGTATGAGTTTTTTCAGCGTTTTGAGAATGAACTTCTCTAATTTTTTCCACTAAATGATGAAAGTCGAAAGGTTTTAAAATAAAGTATGATGCTCCGTATTCAACCGCTTTTCTCATAACTTCTTCTTGTCCAAAAGCAGTTAACATAATAATATTCGGACTTTTCTTATGTTTCATTTCCCTTACCTTTTGAAGCACGGCAAGACCATCAATATGTGGCATAATAATATCTAAAATTAATATGTCAGGGTCAAGCTCTCCTAACAGATTAATACATTCTCTCCCATCATACGCAACACCAATAACTTCCATATCTTCTTGTTCATTTAAATAGTCTTCCATAATATGTACAAGCTCCCGGTTATCGTCTACAATACCAACAGAAATTTTGTCCACTTTTTTATCACACCATCCTCTTTGTTTTGCTAGCTAATGTATATATTCGACATCTTCAACATTAATCCTCTTTTTTATATAAAAAAAGCTTTCCTATTTTTTGGAAAGCTTTTGAAAAATTAACCAACTTGTGCTTCTTTTTCTTTATAAATATCAATGCCTGCTTCTTCTAACATCCATTCAATATGGACTCCATAACCGGATGTCGGATCATTCACAAAAACATGAGTTACTGCGCCAACTATTTTATTATTTTGAATAATAGGACTTCCACTCATTCCTTGAACGATTCCACCTGTTTTCTCTAATAGTCGTTCGTCCGTTACTTTTATGACCATTCCTTTTGTTGCAGGAAATTTTTGAGGGATTGTGTTAACAATTTCTATATCAAATTTTTCGACCTTTTCTCCTTCAACAACAGTTAATATATGAGCTGGTCCTTTTTTCACTTCGTGAGACAGCCCGATCGCCATAGGCTTTTGTTGATTCCCTTCTAAAACTGTAGGATCAAGTATACCAAAAATACCAAATGGACTATTCTTAGTAATTGTCCCTAATTGTTTATCTTTCATTGAAAATTTAGCTTGTTTCTCACCTGGAATGCCTTGATTCCCTTTTTCAATAGAAGTAACTGAAGAACGAACAATTTTTCCATTATGAATTTCAATTGGTTTTTTTGTATCGGAATCAGAAATTATATGTCCTAAAGCTCCATACTTACCAGAATCTTCATCATAAAAAGAAATAGTGCCAATCCCAGTTGCAGAATCTCTTATATAAAGACCAATTTGATAACTATTATCTTTATTATTTAATGCAGGTTGTAATTTGGTTTCAATAATATCTTGACCTCGTTTTAATTTAACGAGTATATTTTCATTATTTTTTCCTGCATTTGTCACAATGGGCTTTACGTCTTCTAAATGCTTGATTTTATTTCCATTCATTTCCAATATGACATCCCCAACATGAATTTCAGCTTCATCCCCCGGCGATTTTGATTTATCATTATTCTTAACAAGATGATGACCAACAACCAGTACACCTAATGTGTGTAACTGAACCCCGACAGATTGCCCGCCCGGTATGACCTTTTTACCATTTAGTACCGATACATTTACTTTTTTTACAGGGATATTTGCCTTTTTATATACTAAGGTCGTTTCTCCCTGTTCATTAGGATAAATTTTAGAGTCCCGTGTTACAATAGAGTTATCAGTCGTGACTGTATAATTGTTTCCTAAGTTTGGAATGGACATCGGTTGTTCGCTTTGAAATGTGATCATTTCATTGGGAATGGAGATGTATTGCTTCATGTCAGTTAAAAAGGGGAAAATTAAAAATAAAATAAGAAGTAAAATACCAATTGAGGCCCTTATTTTACTCTTAGATGTCAATTTCGTCCACTCTCCTCTTCTCTTTATCCCATACCTTTTAACCGTATCTTTAATTTGACCTAAAACCAGTCTTTTTAAACGAGAGAAAGATAAGAAAAGATGTGTAACATTACCTGTTATAAAATAAAAAGCCAACTTTTTCAGTTAGCTTTTATGGATTCTTTATAATTTTTCGTTAAATCGAGTAATTCTTGAGAGTGTTCAATAGCTGTATCGGTTAATGTCGCTCCAGTCATCATTCTTCCTAATTCTTGAATTTTTTCTTTTTTACTTAAGTCTTTCATATGCGTCGATGTCCGTTTTTGCTTTTCTTCTTTCTTAATAAGTACGTGATGATCTGACATAGCTGCAACTTGAGGGAGGTGTGTAATACAAAGGACTTGGGTAAATAATGATATTTGATACATCTTCTCAGCAATAGCTTGAGCAACTCTTCCACTTACTCCAGTATCAATTTCATCGAATATTACTGTCCCAATATTGTCATGTTTAGCAAATATCTTTTTCAAAATGAGCATGATTCGAGAAAGTTCTCCACCCGATGCTATTTTCGAAAGTTCTTTTAATGGCTCGCCTAGGTTGGTTGATATTAAGAATGATACGTCATCGATACCATTTAATGTTAGAACATTCAGTTTATCAAATTGAACTGAAAACTGGGCATTTTGTAAATATAAATCTTTTAATTCCAATTGAATATTTTGTTCTAAAGAAGCTGCTATTTCTTTTCGTTGTTCACTTAATTTGCTTGCCACCAAGTGCGCTTTCTCTTTTATTGACTCTAATTCCTTCTGGATGTTTTCAATATGAGAATCTTTATTTTGTATTTCTTCTAATTCTAAAGTAATTTTGTCTCTGTATTCCATGATTTCTTGAACGGAAGAACCATACTTTTTCTTAAGTCGATTAATTTCATTTAATCTTCCTTCGATTTCGTTCAGTCTTTCTTCATCAAAATGTAATTCGTCAATAAAATTACGTAAGGAAAATCCAATTTCTTCTAAATTATAAAAAATATTTGTTAAATCCTCAGCCTGTTTTTGAATAAACGGGTCATATTCTTTTGCGGCTTGTAATGTGTTCTGCGCGACATCAATTAATTCTATCCCTTTTCCTTCTCCGGATAATGCAAAATAGGCTTCTTGCACAGAATGGTAGATCTTTTCATAATTTTGTAATTGATCCCGTTCTTGCATCAATTTAATATCTTCATCTTCTTGTAAATCAGCTTGTTCTAACTCAGTTAATTGAAACTGTAATAAATCCAGGCGGTGAGCCATTTTTTGTTCGTCAGAACTTAGGCTCCGATATCTTTTATATAAAGAAGTATAATGCTCAAATAATTTTAGATACTGTTCTTTTAATGGGAGCGTTTTTTCTACATCATAAAGATCAAGCAGATGAATATGGCTTCGTTTATCGGTTAAATGAATCGTATCATGTTGGCTGTGAATGTTAACTAATAATTGACCTATTTCCTTTAAAACAGTTAACGTAACAATCTTACCATTTATCCGGCAGATACTTTTTCCCTTATCTGTAATAGTACGCTCCAATACTAACATATCATCTTCTGTTTCTATACCGTAATTTTCACACATATCATAAATTTGATGTTTATTTTCAGTCAAAGTGAACAATCCATTAATTTCTGCTTTTTTCTCGCCAAATCTTACATAATCGACAGAAGCTCGACTACCCGTTAACAATTGAACCGCATCTATAATAATCGACTTACCTGCTCCTGTTTCTCCTGTAAGTACAGTTAAGCCTTCATGAAAAGTAATTGAAATATCATCTATTATAGCAAAATTACGAATTGAAAGTTCCGTTAACAATCTAGTCACCTCACTATCGTTTTATAACAAATTTAAAAAGCGTTGCTCTATTTCTCTTGCGTTTTCTTCTGTTCGGCAAATAATTAAGCATGTATCATCCCCACAGATGGAGCCCATTATTTCTTCCCAATCGAGGTCATCAATAATAACACCAAGAGCATGAGCATTTCCAGGTAATGTTTTTAATACGATAAAGTGAGATGCGTGATCAATGCTTACAAATGCCTCCATAATAAGTCTTTTTAATTTATCTTGTGGGTTAAAACGATGTTCAGTTGGGGTACTATATTTATATCTTCCTGTAGAAGAAGGTACTTTAACTAAATGAAGTTCTTTGATATCACGTGATACGGTTGCCTGGGTTACTTTAAAGCCTAAATTTTTTAATCGATTAACTAATTCATCCTGAGTCTCTATATCGTTCTCGGAAATGATTTCTTTAATTTTAATATGTCGCTTAATTTTACTCATTATATACCTCCAAAAGAAAAAATTACACTTTTTTTAAAGTTTCATGAGCTTCAATGACAACCTCTTTAATCACTTCATCAAGTTCATTTGTTACCTCTGCTTTATTACTATTCCATCCGAGATGCGCTAGAAACTCAATATTTCCTTCACTCCCTGTAATGGGAGAGTATGTTAAATTCAAAAATGAATAACCTTCATTTTTAGCAAAAGTTATAATTTGCTTTAGAACTGAACGATGAACATGCTTATCTCTAATCACACCTTTTTTCCCTACTTGTTCTCTCGGCGCTTCAAATTGCGGCTTAATTAATGTAATTACTTCACCATTATTTTGTAAAAAGTTTTTAAGTACCGGTAAAATTAACTGCAAGGAAATGAAAGATACATCAATCATCGCAAAATTAGGGAGCCCTTGAACAAATAGTTCTTTTGTTACATACCGGAAATTAGTTCTTTCATGAACGATTACCCGCTCATCACTTCGTATTTTCCAGTCCAATTGATTATACCCAACATCTATAGCATATATGAGACTTGCACCATTTTGAAGTGCACAGTCAGAAAAGCCACCTGTTGAAGACCCAATATCCACGATAATTTTGTTGTCAACGTTTGTTTGAAAGTCTGTCAATGCTTTTTCTAGCTTATATCCACCACGACTAACATATTTTATCTTACCTTTAACAGTTAAAGGTATATCTTCGTTCACTTTCATACCCGGCTTGTCCAATCGTTCGTTTTGAGTAAAAACTTGTCCAGCCATAATCATCCGTTTGGCCTTTTCCCGGGTTTCGATTAAGTTTCTTTTTACCAATAGTACGTCTAATCGTTCTTTTCCCATGTTATAAAATCCTTTACTTTTTCTTATTCGTTTTCGGAAGAACTCTAATTTTTAGTTTCTCTTCTATAAAATAAATTATTTTTCCAGCTAATAAAATAATCTGAGTCGAGGAATTGATTGCAAAATATTTACCTAACGCTTTCCCTCCTACAGTCAATGCTGCCACTAGACTTGTTAAGACAACAGATAAAATAATGTGAGGAGTCGGTTCAGCCGTACCATGAATCAATTTAGTAATATCTAAAATAACGATAGTTAGGGCGCTTCCGCTTACAATACCAGATATGTCTCCAATTACGTCATTACAAAAGCTGGCGAATTTGTCTGCATTTTTATAGATGTTTACTGCTTCTTTTGCTCCTGTAACTTTTTCAGCTGCCATTGCGTGAAGTGGAGCTTCATTTGCTGCGGTAGATGCTATTCCGAGCATATCGAATACAATCCCGATTAATACAATAAATAAAACAAGAATCAAACCTATTAACCAAGAAACATTGTTTAACAAGGAAGAAGATAAACTTGAAAAAATAGCCGCTAACACAAAAGTGATAACGGCTATTGTTAAACTAAATCTTATCGAACGTTTTATTTTTTCATTCATAATCATTCAAAGGCCCTGCCTTACTTGTAATAAAATATGTACGGGAATGGCCATTTAATAGGTTAAGACTGCGGCTTAGGTCCAGTAGGTTTTCCCAAATAGATACCTGGCGTCGCCACCAAAGGCAGTTCCCTTTTAAATCTATTTTAACTTTGTCGCCAAAAGTTAGACTGGATTACCACTTAGTCCGCACTATAATCCCTTTTAAATGTCGATGTGAACAGCCTAGGAGATTTCCTCTAACAGTCTTTAGCCTATCCCTAGCCTCTTTTGCAGCACCGATTTCATAGAGGTAACATAGAAAAGCATTAGTGGCCAACTAATTACTTCCCAAAATAAACTCTAATCCCCTCGGATGCCACTCAAGGCAGGCTACGCTGTCTAATTTTGTAAAGATTAATAATAATCTTTATGGACAGGTTCATACCCCATTCCATACTATCAGCCACGTTAAGCATCAAGGACAGAGATGGGCCTCCGCGGTTAATGGGTCAACGCCCACATGCCTTTGTGGATCGCCCATAAACCTTAACTCCCAGCATTAACCCAAGGCTGGGCGCCTCAAGCCAACACAAGGAACTTCATCGATATGCCCTTTGGCAGATTTTTAGGCCCGCCTTCAGGATAGGAGGACTGACTAGGATACTGCACCATTCCTTTAGTAATAGATAGTATACCATAATATGATATAAAAATCTATATTCATTTACGCTTATTAATGGTCTCTATTTCCGAAATAAAGCAATAAATCTTCTAAATAAGAATCAGTTGCATTTGCACGTTTTAGTGAATTTCTTGCCGTTTCTTTGTACTTTTCTTTTTGTTGTTCCGCTCCCTCAAGTCCTAATAAATTCGGATAGGTGCTCTTCTCATTTAACTCATCACTGCCGACCGGTTTTCCTAATTTATCTGGATCTCCTATGACATCTAGTATATCATCTTGAACTTGAAATATAAGTCCTAAATAATGAGCATAATTTTCAAGATATGTTTGCTGCTCAGTAGTAGTTTTTGCCAAATATGCGCCTGCCGTAATGGCAAATGAAATCAATCTACCTGTTTTAAGTTCGTGGATCTTTTCAAGTTGCTCTAAAGTAAGGACCTTTGTTTCTCCTTCCATATCTAACACTTGACCAGCAACCATTCCTTCTGGACCACTTGCTTTTGCTAAAGAACTGATGAGAAATGTTTTTTCTGTATCAGATAACATTGGGTCATCTGCAATAAGTTCAAATGCATAGGTAAGTAAGGCATCTCCTGCTAATATGGCTGTCGCTTCGTCAAACTCACGATGATTTGTTAGTTTACCTCTACGGTAGTCGTCATCGTCCATTGCCGGCAAATCGTCGTGAATTAATGAATACGTATGGATCATTTCCAAAGCAGCCGCTGTTTTGTATACTTTCTCTATATTCTCAGCATACGTGTTGTAACTGGCAAATAATAGAATCGGACGCAACCTTTTTCCACCTGCGAATAATGAATACTTCATCGACTCTTTTAGTGAAGTTGGGATTTCTTTTTCGATGAGTACCTGGTTAATTTGCTCTTCAATTATAAGCTTTCCACGTTCAATATATTTCTCAATAGATATCGACACGAGTCTTATTCCCCCTGTATTTCGAATGGTTCTATCTCATTTCCATCCTTTAAAATCTGTGTCATTTTTTCTTGTGCATCTTCAAGAATATCATCACATAATTTTGATAATTTCATGCCTTCTTGATAATATTCAATCGCTTTTTCAAGCGGTACATCTTCTTCTTCGAGTTTTAAAACGATCTCTTCTAACTTTATAATTGCTTCTTCAAAGGATAATTCTTTTCTTTCATCCAATATTATCCCTCCGTTTATTTTGTACTAAGCAGTGGACTGAACCATCTTGCATTTTAATTTCCACATGTTCCTTAATAGCTACTTGATCAACTGATTTAATAATTTTTCCCTTTTCATTAATTGGAAGAGCAAATCCTCGCTTCATAATGTACAATGGGTTAAGTAAAGATAGCTTATCGATATATGAAAGGAGATTTTGTGTTTTCTTTTCAATAATTGCCTCACTGTATTTATGCAAATCTTCTTTTAATTTCAGAAGATTTCCCTTTGCTAATTCTTGTACTTTTTTAGGGTGTTGTGCTTTTATTCGAGTTAACTGATGTTCATATTCAGTTTTCTTTATTTTAATAATCGATGAGAAACTAGTCTGTAGCTTTTCAGTTAATCGATCCACATATTGTTCTTTATCACTGAGCAAATGTTTTGGATAATGAAATGCATATGACTTTCTTAACACCTGTAAAGATTCGGTTTTTTTCATTATTGTCAATTGTGTTAATTTAATTAACCGAGCTTTTAGATGATGGACAGTATCTGACAATTCTTGCATGGAAGGTACAGCTAACTCTCCTGCACCTGTTGGTGTTGCAGCACGAAGATCCGCAACAAAGTCGCTAATTGTAACATCGGTTTCATGGCCAATCGCACTTATGATAGGAATCTTTGAATGGAAAATAGCCTTAACTACTCTTTCGTCATTAAAACTCCATAAATCTTCAATTGAACCTCCCCCTCTACCGATAATAAGCGTATCAAACATTTCTAAAGAACATGCATTTTCAATAGCTTTTACGATAGAAGGTGCCGCTTCTCCACCTTGGACTAATACAGGAAGAACAGTTAGTTGAACGATGGGAAACCTTCGCTTGATTGTCGTAATAATATCACGTACCGCTGCTCCGGTAGGTGAAGTAATAACACCTATATGACGTGGAAATTTAGGGATTTGGCGTTTATGCTGCAGTTCAAAATATCCTTCCGATTCCAATTTGACCTTCAATTGCTCAAACGCTAAATATAAAGCACCAATCCCGTCTGGCTCCATACTTTTAATATAAAACTGATAGTTGCCATAAGGCTCAAAAACACTAACATGACCTCTTAATAATACATTCATTCCATTTTCAGGCCTAAACTTTAACTGCCGATTATCACTTGAAAACATCACTGCCTGAATTCGAGCATTCGTATCTTTGATCGTTAAATACATATGCCCGCGACTATGATGACTAAAATTAGATATTTCCCCTTTTAGCCAAACTTCTTGTAGATGAGGATCAAGTTCAATTTTTCTCTTTACGTATCGAGTTAAAGCTGTAACGGATAAATATTTTTCCTTCACCCTTTATTCAATCCCTTTGCCGCTTTAATTGTGTTTGCTAACAACATAGTTATCGTCATCGGACCGACACCTTTAGGCACAGGGGTAAGAAAAGATGCTTTCTGTTTAACATCCTCAAAATCAACATCTCCTGTAAGTTTTCCATCTGTATTTCTATTTACTCCAACATCAATTACAGCAGCACCTTCTTTAACATACGAACTATCAATGATATTTGCTTTACCAATTGCGACAATAAGTATATCTGCTTGATTGGTAATTGATTTTAAATCGTTTGTTCGTGAGTGACAATACGTAACCGTTGCATTTTCATTTAATAATAATTGTCCCATGGGTTTGCCTACTATATTACTTCTTCCTATTACGACAACATGCTTGCCTTCTATGACAATATTTTTTGATTTTAACATTTGAATAATGCCGTATGGCGTGCATGGTAAAAATGCATCTTGTCCAACGATCATCCGCCCAATATTAATTGGATGAAATCCATCAACATCTTTTGCAGGATCAATTGTTTCAATAACTTTTTGTTCATCAATATGGTTTGGTAATGGTAATTGAACTAAAATTCCATGTACGTGGTCATCCTGATTAAGCTCAACTATTTTATTAAGCAATTCTTGTTCAGATAAATCTGCATTTAACCTAATAATATTGGAAGAAATACCGACTTCTGCAGATGCCTTTTCTTTCCCCTTTACGTAAGAATGTGAAGCCGGATCATCCCCGATTAAGATAACTGTTAAATGAGGAGTTAGACCTGTCTCTTTTAGTTGTACTATTTCTTCTCGCATATTGTCTCTTAATTCTTTTGCTAATTGTTGACCATTAATAATTTCAGCGGGCATGACAAATCCTCCTTCTACTTAATTATGTTTGATAACACACCATTGATGAATTTACCAGATTTTTCATCTCCATATTTATGAGCCAATTCGACTGCCTCGTTTATAGACACTCCAATAGGTATGTCATCTAAATAGTCCATTTCATATACTGCTATTCGTAATATCGCTTTCTCAACTAACGGAATCCTTTCAAAGGACCAATTATGTAAATGACTGCTTATACGATGGTCAATCTCTTGTTTGTTCTTTATTGTTCCAAACACAACAATCTTCGTATAAGAATTCATTCCCTTATCATTTATTTCTATATCTGAATTAATATCTTCTTGAAACAAAATTTTAAATGCTTCTTCTCTTGCTGACCTACGATCCATAAAATTTCTCCTCTAATTTGTATAATCTTTAAAAATCGTATCAAATTTATTCGTACAATGCTAGAAGAAACAAATATTAAATATTTTTCCTCTCTTTTATCAAGAAGAAAAAGTCAAAAGGAAACCCTTTTGACCTCTGAAAAGAAAAAAATCTTATTTATCTTGAACGATTGGATTATCTTTTAAAAAGTTTGTATTAAAATCTCCCTGTTTAAATACTTCATGATCCATGATTTTTGAATGAAACGGAATTGTTGTATGGACTCCTTCTACTACAAATTCATCCAGCGCACGTTTCATACGGTGGATCGCCTCTTCCCTAGTAGGCCCATATGTAATAAGTTTAGCCACCATTGAATCATAAAAAGGTGGAATTGTATAACTAGGGTATACAGCTGAATCTACTCGTACTCCAAGACCACCAGGAGGAAGATACATATCAATTTTCCCAGGAGAAGGCATAAAGTTCTTAAAAGGATCTTCAGCGTTAATTCTACATTCTATAGACCAACCGTTAAATTGAACCTCATCCTGTTCGATAGATAAAGATTCATTATTTGCAATTCGTATCTGTTCTTTAATTAAATCTACTCCTGTAACCATTTCAGTCACTGGATGTTCTACCTGGATACGAGTGTTCATTTCCATAAAATAAAATTCTTTATTTTTCCGATTAAAAATATACTCAATCGTCCCGGCACCAACGTAATTTACTGCTTTGGCAGCTTTGACAGATGCATCTCCCATTGCTTCTCTAATTTCAGGAGTAATTGCCGGTGATGGAGTTTCTTCAATTAGTTTTTGTAAACGGCGTTGAATCGAACAGTCTCTTTCTCCTAAATGGATAACATTCCCATGTTCGTCGGCAAGGATTTGAATTTCAACATGACGAAAATCTTCAATGTTTTTTTCTAAATAAACTCCAGGATTACCAAAAGCTGTTTCAGCTTCTTTTTGAGTAATACGGAAACCATTAATTAATTCTTCTTGATTATAGGCTACCCGAATACCTTTACCCCCACCTCCGGCAGTTGCTTTGATAATAACTGGATACCCTATTTCCTCTGCTACTTTTATTGCTTCTTCCTCATTTTGTAATATTCCTTCAGAGCCTGGTACAATTGGCACTCCCGCATCTTTCATTGTTCTTCTAGCTACATCTTTAATACCCATTTTTTGTATCGCTTCAGGCGAAGGACCAATGAATTTAACATTACATTCTTTACATATTTCAGCAAAGTCTACATTTTCAGCTAAAAATCCATATCCAGGATGGATTGCATCAACGCCGGTTGAGGTAGCTATTGTCATAATATTTGTTACATTTAAATAACTCTCTGCACTAGGCGCTGGGCCGATACAATAAGCTTCATCAGCAAGTTCAACATGTAATGCGTCTTGGTCCGCTTCGGAGTATACAGCTACTGTTTGAATCCCTAATTCTTTACATGCCCGAATGATTCGAACAGCTATTTCACCTCTGTTAGCGATTAATACTTTTTTAATCACTTATATCGTCCCCTCACATTACTTTGTTTTAACTTTGAATAGTGCTTGTCCATATTCTACTAGTTCACCATCGCCAACTAGAACTTCTACAATTTCTCCAGTAGCTTCTGCTTCTATTTCGTTAAATAACTTCATTGCTTCTACGATACATACGATTGTATTTTCATCAATTTTGTCGCCAATTTTTACATATGGATCGCTTTCAGGAGATGGTTTACGATAGAATGTTCCAACCATCGGAGAAACAATTTCGACGATACTGTCGTCATCTTCTACTGTCTCAACGACCTCTTCTTTCGCTTGTTGTTTTGGTACTTCTTTCGTTGGTTCTGGTTGTTTTTCCTCAACTATAGGAGCTTGTACTACAGGTTGTGTATGTATAATTTCTTGTACTGCATTACTATTTTGAACTACTGTAGGTTTTTTAATTGTTATAGTTGAACCATTATCTTCATAAACAAACTCACTTATTGAAGATTGATCAATAAGTCTAATTATTTCTCTTAATTCTTGTACTTTTAGCATTTCTAACTCTCCTTTTTGCATAATTTACATATTAAATTCTATTTTAACATAATTTATTGCGAACAACTCAAATTTTTATGTATTGTTCGAAAACCCTGTTAGTTTGCTCCCTATTGATTGTACAATAACTTGAGTATAACTTAAACGTTTAAGAGTATGACAAAATAAGAAGGAACTTCATAATACTTATCTCTAAAGAATTTTAGATGGTTAAAGTAAACTGTGTAGTAGCGAAAATTTAAGAATGAACTGATTAATCGCTGCGGAAATATGTTTCGCTTTCCATGGGCGGCTGTTGAGCCTCCTTGTGCTACGCACTTCGTAGTCTCATCTAGGCCTATGCTCCCATAGGAGTCTCCACATATTTCCTCCGCTGGGAAGGTAACTGTTGACTGAATTTCTAAATTTAGGACCTATAACAACAATGCTTTTTTTTGTCGAATAAAATTTGCATGCTAGCGTAAAAAATACGAAGACTCCTGCAGGAACAGCGCGAGTCCGAAGATCCCTTTAGTTTCTCGTTAACGAGAAACTACAGAAGCTGAGGCCGTGCCTGCGGTAAAGAAGACACTGTAAAAGCAAACGATAGTGCAGCTTGAACAGATGTCGCTCTTATGCCTGTGGTGAAAGCGAAGTATTTTTCTGAAGCGTTCTGGAAATTAATAAAGTTGATGCAATTACTGCACAGTTTTCATCTAATGTATAACATAGTTAATAATAAGAAATGAAAAATCCGATATGATTCAAATTTGTATAGAATCATATCGGATTTCTCAGTAAGATTTAGTCTCTATTATTTTTTCGCCTGAATTATTAACTATTTGTTGCTTGGAAATTAACGTCTACCGTCATTTCTCCCAATTCATCTTTAACCATTTGCATAATTTTTACCGCTTCTTCTCTCGGAAGATTATCAGTGATTACGTGAACATGAACTTTATTATCCTCCGCTCTAACCAAAACATCTTCATATTTCTCGTTAGTCGATAAAATCGTTTCTTGTAAAATATTTTCTTTTGTCGCTACTTTTTCCATTGTATCAATTTCATTCAATGCTTCGTTTATTTCGGTAGCTGTTGCACTACTTGATGCAACAATTTCTTTCAAACGATCTTTTTTTATATTACGCTCATCCTCAAGCTCCATACGGATCGTAGTGAATAATTCATTACCTTGAACAGGAGTAATTCCTTCAACCTCAACGTCATTTTCTACCTCATTTTGGTTAATTGTCTGCTCTAAACCTTCTTGTCCAGTATCAATGTATGCTAAATCCTCTTTATCGGACATCATATAATAAACACTTAATACGATCATAAGACTTAACATGGTCAATAACCATACAGTTTGTTTCTTTAACATTACATTTTCCCCTTTCACTTTGGCATTACAGATATTTTATATGTTGGTACATCCAAAACCTTTGAAACAGATTCAACAATCCATTTTTTTACCGTCGCATTCTCTGCGCCTTTTGCAATAATGAAAACGCCTCGTACTTCAGGTTTTTTTGTTTGAACTAATACCGGCACCTCCTGATCCCCTTGTCTTACATATACTAATTTTGTCTCTTTCGTTTCGTCGTCTACCTGTCTGATTCCACCATTTTTATCCTCTTCGTCTGTCGTTTGTGTACCTAATATTAAGTCTTTTTCGTAAACATTTACGTTAGTTGAATCTACATTGACCATTACTTCCACTTCTGAAATGCCTTTAATTTGATTTAACATTGCTTGTAAATCTTTTTCATAGCTAGATTCAATTTCAGTCACATTTGAAATGAGGGACACTTCTTCTATATCTTCCTCTTTAACAACTACATCAGTTTCTTGATTCATTCCCCCTTCAAATTTATTTTTAGGACTAAGTAAATTGCCAACAATAATTAGCAAGATTGCAACTAAACCTACTATAAGAACATACTTTCTTTTTTTATTATCTTTATCTACCTGGAGATAGTTTTGAATTAATTTCTTTAGTTTCTCAATCAAGACGTCCCTCCCTCCCATACAATTTGAATATTGGTTTTATCTAACCCCCACACTTCCTTTAATGTATTAATAATCTTCTTATCCCTTTGACTTCTAGCCTTTTCCGGACGATCATCTTGTTGTTTCGCTTCGATCACAATTGGCTGGACTAAACTTTCCTCTTTCTCAGCTTCATCCGGATTTTCTGTTAATGTAACGAATACCTCTTCAAGGCTGTCATAGTTGTCCACTATTGGCTCATTAAAAGAAAATGCTACATCAATAATCTGTACGGAGTATTCTTCTATTAAGATGGGGTTTACCTCCTTCATTAGCTGTAACTTCACCTCATTCCATATATATGCATCTTGTTCAGCTTGTATATCTTTTTTTTGCTTTTCAACTAAATTTTCTGTTTCGGCATATTGTTTATTGTCAAAAATAGCCCTCTCTATCTGATCTAATTGATAGGTTACATCCACAGAAAATAGATATAAAATTGGCTTTGTTAATATTAAAAGTAAAAGTAAACCAACAACAATATTGACATATTTTTTCATAGAATTATTTGGTAACAATAACTCAACAATTGTGCCTAATAATATAAATACGATAATTTGCATTACCCATTCTGTAACTAAATTCATATTGAATCACCTATCTTAATAGTAACGGAATATTGCTAGCAACTATCATAATTACAATCGATAAGAAGAACATAAAAGTTACCGTGATCAAACAAGCTAATACGTATAAAATATATTTACTAATTATATTTAAACTCACAATGATTGGGCTGTTTCCTAAGGGTTGTAACAATGCTGCAGCAAGTTTATATACTAAAGATATTGCCATTATTTTGATAGCTGGGAAAATAGCAATAATCACGACAATTGTTAAACCAATGATTCCTACAGCATTTTTTAATAATTGTGCTGCGGATAAAACTGTATCAGCAGCATCTGTAAACGTCCTTCCAACAACAGGAATAAAGTTTCCAGTAATAAATTTTGTTGTTTTTAAAGCAACTCCATCCTGAATGGCAGTTGCAGTTCCTTGTACAGACATAACTCCAAGGAAAATGGTTAAAAATAACCCTACCGTACCTATACTGATCGATCTAAACAATTCAGCTAAATGGGTAGCTTGAAAATTTTCATTCAAATGACTCACAATAATTAATAATGCGGATAAATATAAAAGTGGAAATACAAAAGTTGTCATTAATAAACCACTGACATGGATGAGAAATATAATGATTGGATGAAAGAAAGTCACGGTGATAACTTGTCCAAATGTTGCGATTAATCCTAACATAAGTGGCAATAATGCTATCATGAAGCTGCTCATCATATCGATTGTTTCTTTAGCATAAGTAAACACCAGATAAAAACTATTGAGCGTAATATAAATCAACACCATATAAACAACAAAATATGCTATTTTACTTACAACACTTTTCTCAAATGCTGCATGCATAGACTGAAGAATGACTGAAAACAATGTTAAAATAATGAGTGTGCCAAGTAACTTACCGTTTAATATAATTTCATAAAATAAATAGCTCAAAATTCCTTTAAAGGTTGACTTAAACGAAATGGTTCCATTGTCCTTGATCAGCTCACCTATACTTTTATGATTTATTTCTGGAATAAATTCACCATAATCACTTCCTATCTGTTCCCAAAACTTATTTACTTCCTCAATTGTCAAGGTGTCTAATAAATTATCATCTAATTCCGTTTCATCCTGTGTTTCATCGCCTACTTCTTGAGCAAGAGTACCTGTAGATAAAGGCATCAATGCAAACATAATAAGTAAAATAATGATTCTATAGTATTTCATCCATATATTTACCACCCTTTTTGACATTTAAAATGGTGCCGTTGATGCAGGTATAAAGTTGAGGATTACTTCGACAACTGCGCTGATGATAGGTATCGCTAATAACAATATGAATATTTTTCCAGCAAGCTCAATTTTAGAGGCAACAGAACTTAGTCCTGCATCTTTAGTAATATTTGAGCCAAGTTCAGTTATGTAAGCAATGCCGATGATCTTTAAAATAGTTTCAACATAGAATGAGTTTACAGAAGCCTTATTACCGAGTGAATGTAATAATTGAATGATAAGACCGATTTGTTTAATGACAATAATTAATAATAAGATGCTTGTAATTAAGATGATGAAAAAAGCAAATGAAGGATTTATATCCTTTAAGATAATGTGGAGAAGAGTAGCAACGATGCCGATTAATACAATTTGAACAATATCCATTTCTCTAAAAACCTTTTAATAAAAATACCGATTTTATTTGTTGAAATAAATCCGCCAGATGATGAATTACGATTACTAGGACGATTATAAAGCCAACTAATGAAACAAATTGGGCAATATCCTCTTTTCCTACTTGCTTCAGTACCGTATGAATTAAAGCGGTAATAATTCCAATCCCCGCAATTTGGAACAAAATAGTCGCATCTAATAGCATGAGGATACTCCTTTCTAAAACAAAATTAGGACGATAAATATTCCTATCAATACACCTAAACTTCTCATCATTTTTTCGTATTTATCTCGTTGTTCCAGCGCTTCATCTAATTCACGTTCTAAGTGATGGATTGCTAACGCAATATGCTTTTGTTGTTGAAGTGAAGAGTGTTGCCCCAAACTTCGTCCAAATTGTTTTATAATTTCTTGTTCATTTTTCTTAAGAGCAGATACTTTCATTAACCTGTTTAAAGCCTCATCCCACACGTCAAGAAAATCAGTTACAACATCAGATAATTTATGTGTCATTTGTCGATAAAACTCGTTGATCGGATAAGCTGTTTTGTTACTTACCGTATGGAAAATATCTTGTAATGTTAATTGACTATATACAACTTCAGCTTCTATCATTTGCAAAGATAGAATAAATTGTCTGATTTGTTTTGTCCGATCTCCTAGTCGATTACTCATATCAAACCCTATCCAAGTAGTTGTGCAAATTAATATTAGAGCTCCTATCCATTTCATCTCTCTTTCACCAAATTTGTTAGTTTTTTATTATCACTTGAAAATATTTCAATATTAAAATAATTCTTTTCATCCTTTTGTAAAATAATAAATCGCTTAAATACTTGATAATCAAATAGACTAGTCATTGATGGACGTTTTTGCAATTCTTCTATTGATGAACCATGTACGGTACAAATAATATTCACTCCCGCAAATACCGCCTCCATCATTGCATCTACATCCTCTTGTTTTCCAATTTCATCAACGATTAATATATCTGGCGACATAGAACGTATCATCATCATCATTCCAGCTACTTTCGGACAAGCATCAAGTACATCTGTCCTTAGCCCAACATTATGTTGAGGAATTCCATTAACAGACGCTGCTATTTCAGAACGTTCATCAATGATTCCTACTTTCTGTGGTCCATAGCTATTGTTGTCACTAATTACTCTTGCTAAATCTCGGAGGAGAGTTGTTTTTCCAGTTTGCGGAGGACCAATTATTAATGTATTGACATAACTTCCATTTTCTCTTAATAAATGAATAAAAGGGGTAGCAATTTGTTCTACTTCTCTCGCAATACGAATATTGAAGAACGTAATATACTGCAAATGTTTTATCTTTCCCTCTAATGTAGTCACTTCACCTGCTAGTCCAACTCGATGTCCTCCGGAAATAGTTATATACCCTTCTCTAAGCTCGTCCTCTAATCGATACAACGAATGATTACTTAGTTGATTCAATACATAAATACTATCTTTCACACTGAATTCAATGCTCTCCAACCATTCTATGTTATGATGAAAATTAAGCTCTACCGGTTGATTTAAACGCAATCGAATTTCTTCTAACTCTCCCCATTTTGAAGCACAATGTAATTCGACTGCTTGTTTTATTTTTTCTGGTAATATTCTTAATATTTCATTCATTTCTTCACTACCTTATTCAGTTTATATATTCTAAATTTATGCCCTGTATTTCTATTTATGCATGAAACTAATATAGAGAAAATTATAATAAACATAAAAAAACAACCCTTCGCAAGAGTTGTTTAAATAATAAAATAATAATTAATTATGACGAGATACATATTTACCATCAGATGTACTTATAACAAGTGTATCACCTTGATTGATAAACAGAGGCACTTGAACGACTAATCCTGTTTCTAAAGTTGCAGATTTAGAACCACCACTTACTGTATCCCCTTTTAAACCTGGTTCTGTTTCCGTTACTTCTAATTCGACATTATTTGGTAAACTAACTCCAATTACTTCTCCTTCAAACATTACAATATCTACATTCATATTTTCTTTAATAAAATTTAATTCATACTCAATTCGACTCGCTGGCAGTTCAATTTGTTCATAAGAGTTCACATCCATAAACGCATGTGTATCTCCCGATGCATATAAATATTGCATTTTCTTATGGTCGATATGAGCCCGTTTCACCTTCTCACCTGCACGGAAAGTTTTTTCTTGAATATTCCCATTTCGTAAATTCCGTAATTTTGAACGGACAAACGCTGCACCCTTACCTGGCTTTACGTGCTGAAACTCCATTACTTGCCATATATTACCTTCAACTTCAATTGTTGTTCCTGTTTTAAAATCATTTACTGAAATCATTGATTGTTTACCTCCTGTTGAACTATTCTACGTATATTAATTCTTTCGTTGCAGTTGTCAATCTTTCATTTCCTTCTTCGGTAATCACAATATCATCTTCGATCCGGCAGCCGCCAAGTTCGGGTATATATATGCCCGGTTCAACTGTTACAACCATATTTTTCTTTAAAATGATATCTGAACGTTTAGACAATGTTGGTCCTTCATGTACCTCTAATCCTATTCCGTGACCAGTAGAATGTCCAAAATATTTACCATAACCTTGTGCTTCTATATAGTCCCTAGTTAAAGCATCCGCCTCTTTTCCTGACATATTCGGCTTAATTCCTTTAACTCCTCTTTTTTGTGCTTCTAAAACGATATGATAAATTTTTTGTAATTCTTCACTAATATATCCTACAGCAATTGTTCTCGTAATATCTGAACAATATCCCTTAAACAACGCGCCGTAATCGAGTGTAACCAGTTCTCCACTCTCTATGGTCTTTTCTGAAGCCACTCCATGAGGTAATACAGAGCGATAACCAGACGCAACGATTATATCGAAGCTAGACGAAGTTGCTCCTTGCTTTCGCATAAAAAATTCTAATTCATTTGCAATATCAATTTCTCTAACTCCTGGTTTAATATAACTTAAGATATGATCGAATGCATTATCGGCAATTTGTGCTGCTTGTTTAAGAACGGTAATTTCCTCATCCGTTTTTGTAACCCTAATCGATTCGACTATGTTTTTTACTGGTACAAGGTGAACAGGGAATTTGTCTTTAAATAATGCGTATTCTGCGTATGTAATATTCCCTTCCTCAAAACCTAGCTTTTTTATATTTGTTTTTTTAATTATTTCAGTTAATTCTTCTTCAATCGGACCTTTATGTTCTACAATAGTAAACTCTGTTGCTTGTTCCGTAGCTTGCTCTATATATCTAAAGTCAGTAATAAGAAGTGATTTGGAATTCGTAATAAATACTACACCAGAAGAACCAGTAAAGTTTGTCATATACCTTCTATTATAAGGATTCGTAATTAATATCGCGTCAAGATCCATCTTTTCTAATGTTGCACGGAGTTCAGCAATTTTTCTCAAAAGTTTGTTCACCTCTTTACTATTATATTAATTCCTTACGTTAACATCTTATCATAAACCTAATAGGCATGGCTAAAAATAAAGTAAATATCCAATTATTCATATTCCTCTTTTATGTTTTCATAATCAAAAGAGATAGAATAACCGGTAAATACGCCATAAAGTACAAATAAACATAACATAGAGATATGGGACTCAGAGTTTAAATTGAGAAATGGATTGTAGTTATTAATAAGAATAGGCGAGATATAATAAAGTACTCCCCATATTATTCCTCCATAAACCGCGCCAACGACCCAGCTTTTACGTTGTCTTAATAGGTAATAATATACTAACGCCAAAATAGTAGACATTATACTAAAAATGACAAGTAATATAAGATATGCATACCATCTTTCTATCCATTTACTATCAGAAAATATCAAGTTAAGAAATAATTTCGGCTTTACTTCTGTCATATTGAAATAATGCATGACAAAGAAAAAAACACCAATAAACACTCCTCCAAATATACCGTTTAGCACCGTTTTCTTGAGTAACTTATGTTTGACCTTTGACATTTCTTTACTGTTTGTCATTATATCGACCTCCTAAAATTATTATTGCCCATTTTAATTAAAAGAATGAAAATAAAGTAACAACACTAGTGATTCTTACATTTATCTAGTAAAATAAAAGGAAGGCTGGTGATATATGGTGAAAAAGAGAGTTACAACTTATGGCGGGCAAGCCTTAGTAGAAGGGGTCATGTTTGCAGGTAAAAACAGTTTTGTTTCCGCGATAAGAAGAAAAGATAATAGTATTGAATATTTTGAGCTAAAAAGGGTAGAATCTAATATAACAAAGAAGTTAAAGAAAATACCTTTTTTACGAGGGATAGTTGCATTACTTCAGGCAAGTGCAAACGGTGTAAAACATCTTGATTTTGCATCTGAGCGTTATGATGTGGATCCTCAAGATGATAAAAAGCTATCAGAAGAAAAAGAAACCTCAAAATTAGTTATGATTCTTGGAATCGGTGTAATTGGAGTATTATCGTTTATTGTAAGTAAACTAATATTTACGGTCACTCCCGCGATTGTAGCTAATTTTTTCAGCAGTATTGTACCTACTAAAACCGGGCAAGTATTACTTGAGGGGTTTTTCAAATTAATTCTCTTACTGGGATATATTTATATCGTTTCCTTAACACCCTTAATAAAACGGGTTTTTCAATACCATGGTGCAGAGCATAAAGTAATCAATGCTTACGAAAACAATGCTCCTTTAACTGTGGAAGGGGTTCAGAAGCAATCAAGATTACATTACCGTTGTGGATCCAGTTTTATTTTGTTCACAGTGATTATTGGTGTTGTTGTATATATGTTTGTTGCGACTGACCCCCTTTGGTGGCGGATCGTAAACCGGATATTTTTAATTCCTGTAGTTATTGGCTTATCGTTTGAGGTATTACAACTTACGAATAAAGTAAGAGATATTCCTATATTGAAAATACTAGGATATCCCGGATTATGGCTGCAATTATTAACTACGAAAGAACCGGATGACAAACAAGTAGAAGTTGCACTTTGTTCCTTTAAAAGAGTATTACAAAATGACAGCGTTGAGGAATTTATTGAAGTGAATGCCGAACATAGCAGTGAAGCAAGTCAACCTCAATAAAGAAAGGAGGATTTTCGTTGGGTCGCAATAAATTTCCACTTTTAATTTATATTATTATTGGATTGGCCGTTATCGGATTAACTGCTTCATTAATAAGAAATCCAGGAAGCTTTTTGATGAGTATTTTAGTAATGATTGGTATTGGATTTGTCGTTTTCCTCATATTCAGTGCCATTGTAAACAAAAGAGGTCATGGAAATAATGACGATATGAAAAAATATCGAAAAGCAGCAAAACAATCTAATTTGAAATATAATAAAAACCAACCAAAAGTCAGGAAATCAATGCGGTCAGATTCTCCTATCAGACCAAAAAGAAGAAGAAAGCATGTAACGCATTTAACAGTTATCGACGGTAAAAAAACGAATAATAAAAATAGTGATCGAGCTTCTAACTAATGGGCTCGATTTTATTTTGGCCAAAATTTAAGAAAGTTGCTTGCCCTCTCCTTCCCTAATTGAATTAATGATTGTTTTTCGTCATCCGATATTAATATATCTGTCGTCTTAATATTTTTCACTGGAATAAAAACAATATTATGTTCCATCGTCTTAGAAATATATCTTGAATCATGTGCCTTTAGCATCGATTGAAACAATGCTTGCAACATATCTAATGCATTTTGAATATGATAAGGTTGCTGATCCTCCAATGAATCGCTTAAAGTAATGCCTAATACAGGACGCCTGTCTTTACCATCTTCTCTAAAAACCCATAATGGAAAATTGCTCAATAAGCCACCGTCCACAATATAGCTACGTGTTCGTTCTTTATTTATTAATTGTTTTGGCATAAAAAAATAAGGGAAACTTGCGCTCATCCTAATTGCTGTAGCCACGTTAAAAGATTTTCCATCTATATTATACACAGGGTATAAATCATCAGGAATTACGATTAACTTACCTAAAGAAATATCACTAATAACCACCTTTAAATATCCTTCCGGTATGTCTCCAAATGTCCGGATTCCTTTTGCTCCCAACTTTTCGTCTAGCCATTCCTCAAATAGATCCCCTTTATATAAACCCATTTGAAAGTACAATAATAACCATTTAATAAAGGGTATTTTCTTACTTAACAATGGAGGATCTAAAAATTTCTTTAAATCTATTTCTTTTAGTAATTGTTCAATCTCCAAGTCTTTATATCCAGCTGCAATAAATGATGCGATAATTGCACCAGCAGATGTTCCTGCAACCCTTTCTATTTGAAGTCCTTTTTCGGATATACTTTGGAGTGCACCTAAAAAAGCAAATGCTTTCACACCGCCACCAGAAAATACACAATCTATTCTCATGTATGTTCTCCTTCATTAGATGTTTAGGAATATTACACTACGAATGCATTCCTACTTATATATTTACTAATGAATATTGCTTTTAGAACTGCAACGTTAAATGAACAACATATTACTGGTTGAGAGATAGTAAAAAAAGACTGTTGAGTTATTCTCAACAGTCAATTACACGGAGATAAAGCCTTATCTTATTATTTATTTGTTATTTCATTTTCTTGTTGTATTTTAACTAATTGCTCAATTCTTGTTTTGTCAGCTTTAAAATAATTAACCAAATCTGCAATCCGATCAATTGCATTCCAACTTAAATGATGTTCTATCCCTTCTACATCATCATAAATCTTTTCTTCGTCAACTCCAATGATCTCTAAAAATTCCTCTAGTAAATCATGGCGAAAGACGAGCCGCTCACCCACTTTATTTCCCTTTTCTGTTAAGACAAATCCACGATACTTCTCATAATTCACATAATCATCTTTATCTAATTTCTGTACCATTTTTGTCACGGAGGATGGATGAACCACTAATGCTTCAGCTATATCTGTTACTCGAGCATAGCCTTTTGTTTCTATCAAATTATAAATTTGTTCTATATAGTCTTCCATACTAGGTGTAGGTGTTGGCAAATGGTTCCCTCTTTTCTAATTTTATCTATGCAACATTTTTTCTTACTCTATTTTATCGTAAAACTATACATTATACAAGGATAGATTAAGGTACTTTAAAAAAAATTACTATTTATAAACTATTTTGCCCTAGGACAAAATAGTTTATTTACCTGTATAAACTTAACTTCCACACCAACAAAGTGAATTTAAACAGATACGTGGATTAACTGAAAATGCTTCTATTTGATCATGACATCCTTATCATAATCAAACTGTTTTGCACAAAAAAGTAAACTGTACAGTTACTAATATTGAGGAATAAACTGATTGACCGCTGCGGAAATACACTACGCTTTCCGCGGGCGGCTGGTGAGCCTCCTCGAAGTACTTAAGGAAGGCTGACTAAAATCGCCCTTTGCGGACAACGTCGGCATACCCCTTGTCGGGGCAAGGGGCTGAGGCCATGCCCACGGTAAAGGAGACACAATGAGAGCGAGTGATAGCGTAGCTTGAACTGAAGTCGCTCTTATGCCTGTGGTGAAAGCAATGGTCCGTAGCGGAAAACAACCTAGCAATTACTGCACAGTTATATCAAAGGCAATGATAAAATATCTCAAAATAAAGTTGTATTTTCAAGCAACCTGTTAATTGAAAATACAGCTAAGGAAGTAAATCTCTAAACATCCTAATAAGTACTAAGGTTTATTTATCTTTTTCACACAACAAAGTTGAGTATAAAATAATTGAGATCTATTTCCTCAGATGGCCCATTTTCGCTCATTTCTTCTTGAATATATCTATATTTTCCCTTTAACAAGCTCTTAAGAATCTCTGTTAAGTTCTAAATTATCTTTTACTTCTTCAATTGTTTCAATAAACTTTTGTAAAGCTGGCGTTAAATAATCTGATTTACGATAAATAAAAACAGTCGTAATTTGACTATACTTTTTTGGTAACGAATAACATTTAATTTGATTTTTTTTCTCATATTCTTTTACGGTTGAATATGGTACATAGGCGACTCCTAATCCAGAAATAACAGAACCTAAAGTAGTTTCTAATGTACCAAGTTCCATTACTTTCTTAGGCACAATATTTTTTGCTTCTAACCATTCGTTCAACTTTGCACGGTAACCACATCCTTCACTAAACCGCAAAATTGGTAATTGGATTAACTCTTCTATACTTTTCGTTTTATTATTTGATATTAATACCAATTTTTCATGAAACACATCGATTTGAATAAGATCTGAATGATTCGTTATTGCACTTTTCGTAACAAAGGCACCATCCAACTGATATTGTAAAACTTTTTCTTTTAATTCAGCAGTTACACCTGTGGATAAGGTCAACTCTACTTTTTTATATTTTTCAATATATGCAGATAAGATCAGCGGTAATTTTATGACGGTTTCCACAGAAGCAACATCTAGTTTTCCTGTGGGATTATTATTACTGGAACCTATCATTTTCATTTCTTCTGTGAGCGAAATTATTTTTTGTACATATGGAAGGAGTGCATCTCCTTCATTCGTTAATGTAATTCCACGTTTATGACGATGAAATAGTTTAGTATCAAGATCACGCTCTAACTTTTGGATTCTTGATGTTACATTTGATTGGACGTAATTTAACTGTTCGGCGGCTTTATTAATACTTCCTTCATTGGCTACTGTTTGAAAAATAACTAAATCTTTTATATTCATATTCAACACCTCATATATCATTAATTAAGATATATATTATCTCTATTAATCATTTTACATGATACTACTCTTATTGTTAAATAGATGGTAGAAGAGTTGTTATACATATATCATGATTGGAGATACTTAAATGAAAAACAATATACTCATCGGAGCAATTCTATGTGCGATTGCCAGTGCATCCTGGGGCGCTATGTTCCCAGTTGCAAATCATGCATTTCTTTATATTGAACCGTTCTATTTTACAATTATTCGCTACTTACCTGTCGTCGTTATTTTAATAGTTCTACTTTATTTCTCAGAGGGGAAAAAGGCATTTAAAACTGATGGGAAAGGATTCATTCTTTGGTTTTTCGGGACGATGGGCTTTACTATTTACAATTTATTTATCTTTTGGGGACAGGATTTGCTAGGTGATTCCGGCGTATTACTTGCTTCCGTCATGGAGGCATTAGCACCAATTATTTCAGTCTTAATCGTATGGTTTGTGTACAAAAATAAACCGTATTTATTTACTATATTATGTATCATAGGAGCTTTTATCGGAGTTTTACTCGTTATAACAAATGGAGATTTAAGTATCTTATTTGGTTCAGGTCGTCTGTTCCCTTTATTTATTTTACTTTTAGCCGCTGCTGGATGGGCAATTTACACAATTGGTGGAGGAGTATTTTCAGGATGGTCTGTCTTACGCTACTCGACACTAAGTTGTCTTTATGGGACACTGACAGCTACCGTAGTTGTTTTAATTGTAAGTTTCTTAGGGTTTATTGAGGTACCTACATTTCATGAGGTATATATGGTGCGATACAATATGCTATTTATGATCCTTTTACCTGGATTATTTGCCCTATTATTTTGGAATAAAGGTGTCACGATGTTAAAACCTATTAATGCAATTTTATTTATTAATTTAGCTCCTGTTACGACTATTGTAATTCGAATGGTGCAAGGACATACGATCACTTTCTTTGAATACTTAGGAGTGACAATTGTATGTTTAATGATCATTTTAAACAATTTATATCAGCGGATGATGTTAAATAGACAACGATCAGTTATTGAAAAAGAAAAGCGACAACTAGCCTAATAAGTTTACTAAATGATGATTAAAAAACAGCGATCAAAAATCTAGATCGCTGTTTTTCTATTCTAGTTCATAATTTTGTTTATAAACCACATTTTAATTGAGCGCCACAACTTGTACATGTGTTACAGCCGCCCACTTCTGCAACATGTCCTTCACGACAAACCGGACATCTGTCTCCCACTTCAGAACCTATTGTTACATTCGTTTTTTCCAATTCTTGAATAGTATCCATAAGCACAATTTTTGGGGTCTCTTCGATAATATATTCATCCTCATGTTGCTCTTCATCAAACGTTGATTCTTCTGCTTTTAATGTCAACACTTGGGAATCTCTACTACCATCTACATAAACAGTTCCACCCTTTGCTCCACCTTTATATAATCGTTGGTACACACTTTCTACTTGAGAAACAGTGTATCCTCTCGGGGCGTTAACTGTTTTTGAAATTGAACTATCAATCCAGCGTTGAATCACACACTGGGTATCAGCATGAGCTTCTGGAGTTAATTCCATCGCTGTAATAAACCAATCAGGCAAGTTTTTCTCGTCTTGTTCTGGATTTTTATTTAAATATTCTTGCACTATTTTTGCTTTTACTTCTATAAACTTCCCAAGACGCCCACTTCTGTAATATGAAAATGAGAAATATGGCTCAAGACCAGTACTTACTCCAACCATTGTACCTGTAGAACCTGTCGGTGCAACGGTTAGTAAATGTGAATTACGAATACCATATTTAATAATATCTTCTTTAATATCAAATGGCATTTGCTTCATATAACCTGTATTAATAAAAGCTTCCCTTAATTGTTTCGTCTCTTCATCTGTTTTTCCAACTAAGAATGGAAAGCTGCCTTTTTCTTTTGCAATTTCAATAGATGCACGATAAGCAGTCGTAGCAATCGTTTCAAATATTTTATCAACTAATTCGTTTCCTTCTTTAGATCCATATTGAGTCTCACAGTATATTAATAAATCGTGAAGCCCCATTACTCCAAGCCCTACTCTTCTTTCTCCCAAAGCTTGTTTTTTATTTTCAGGTAGAAAGTATGGGGTTGCATCGATAACATTATCCTGCATACGAACGCCGACTTTTACAGTTTCCTTTAATTTCTCGAAATCAACTGTTTTCGTTTCCTTATTCGCCATTTGAGCCAAATTAATCGCAGCTAAGTTACAAACAGAATAAGGTGCGAGTGGCTGTTCACCACATGGATTTGTTGCAACTACTTGTTGACCATAGCTTACTGCATTTGTCATTTCATTGGCATTATCAATAAAGAAAATACCAGGTTCAGCAGAATAAGTAGCACAAATATTGATCAAATCCCATAGTTCTTTCGCTTTGATTTTACGATAGGTACGGATACTAAATCCTAGCTCTTTCCATTTACGGACATCGCCAATTTCATGCCATTTCTCATTATATTGTTGCATTTCTTCTTCGGTATAATTTTCAACGTTTGGAAAACGTAATTCATACTCTTCGTCATTTTCAACGGCTTCCATGAATTCTTTTGTCAAACAGACAGAAATATTCGCACCTGTTAAAAACTCTGAATTGTGTACGGAATAAGTACCACCTGTGTTGAGTTTCACTTCCGCTTCTTTGATCGCTTCTTTCGTAAAACCACCTAAGCCAGGCATCGTTTTATAATTCACAATTCCTTGGTATAAATCTTTTTCCGTTTCAGTTAACGGAGTAAATTTTAATTTTTCATTAGCTAACTGTTTAATTTGCTCATCATTTGTATTTTCAATTAAATAACGTAAAATTCTAGGATTTTGCATCTTAGAAATAATAAACTCTAAAATATCCGGGTGCCAGTCCGCAAGCATAATCATTTGTGCACCGCGTCTGCTTCCACCTTGTTCGACTAAATGAGTCAATTTTGCAATATCATCTAACCATGAAACAGATCCAGATGATTTACCATTAACACCTCTAGCTAACGTGTTACGGGGCCGTAATGTCGATCCGTTTGTACCTACTCCGCCTCCACGAGACATAATTTCCATAACTTGTTTACGATGATCTGAAATACCTTCTCTTGAATCTTGAACATAAGGCATTACATAACAGTTAAAATAAGTTACTTCAGTTTCTGATCCTGCACCGTATAATACTCTACCTGCAGGCACAAAATTTAGACTTGCAAGTTCTTTAGTAAATTGTTTAAAATAAGTATTTCTATTTTCCTCTGTTTGTTCAACGGAAGCTAAACCTGTTGCATTTCGCATTGCAATCTGCTCGTAAAAGATTTCCAAAGGTTTATCGATGGAATCCAAATCTCGTTTAACAAGTCCTGTTTCGATCTCTGTTTCATCTTCAAGTACAGTACAAAATTCATCAGCAACTTTGATTATCGCTTGTTTTTGTTCCCAATCAATAGAATGAACAAACCCATATCCACGTGCAGGGAATTTGGGATCTGGTTTTACAGTGAGTACAACAAAATCTCCTTGTTTTAATGTCTTTTTTTCAGTATCTTTAAAAGCATAACGATCAAGCATTACTAAGCGGGAAACACCTTCATGTGTTATACTCATTTCTGATGTAATTGGATGAACTTGTGGAAATAATTTTATGTCTTCGTTTAAAGCTTGTACATTTATTTTGGTATTTACGTCAATCATGATCGACATTCTTAACCGCTCCTTACTTAACATTTAATTAGACGTTTTATTTGCTACTTCCAATGTACACAAAAAAAAGAAAAAAATCAATATGTAGTAGTGATTTTTATTTTAAACATCTATATATTGTATTATTTTCATTTTAGAGAGTTTTTAGTCAATTCTTTTAAATCATTGCCATAACAATGTTTTCGCTGTTTATTATAGAACTTTATTATAATAAATAGATGTAATTTGTAAAATAAATTTTTTATACATATAATATAAAGTGTAGATGTAAGATCATTTTTTGGGGGACTCAGCATGACAATTTATTTAATAATCATTTTAGTTATTTTAATCGGATATTTTCTATTTACTTATTTCAGACAAAGATCCATCTTAAAAATGTTAACACAAGAGCAATTTATAGAAGGTTATCGGAAGGCACAGTTAATCGATGTACGAGAACCTCAAGAGTTCGATCGTGGTCATATTAGAGGTGCACGAAACATTCCACTTACACAATTGAAGCAAAGCCTAGCTGCAATTAGACCTGATAAACCTGTTTATCTTTATTGCCAAAATACGAGTCGCTCAGCAAGAGCAGCTCACATACTTCATAAAAATAAATATAAGGATCTATATGTATTACAAGGTGGATTTAAAAAGTGGACTGGTAAAATCGACCACAAAAAATAGTCAGAGTACATACTCTGACTATTTTTAATTACTTTTTTCATATTTAAGTATTGGTCTCCTTGCAGCAGTTGTTTCATCCATTCTCTTTACAACCGTATGATGAGGAGCATTTTGGACAATTTCTGGATTTTCTTTTATATCAGCAACAATATCAAACATTGTATCAATAAATTCATCCAATGTTTCTTTTGACTCTGTTTCTGTAGGCTCGATCATTAACGATTCCTCGATATTTAATGGAAAATAAATGGTAGGCGGATGAAACCCATAATCCAATATTCTCTTCGCAATATCTAACGTACGGACACCCAGCTTCTTTTGCCTTTTACCTGATAATACAAACTCATGCTTACAGTGCTGAGGGTATGGCAACTCAAACTCCTTTGCTAATCTCCTCATCATGTAATTAGCATTAAGCACAGCATATTCACTAACTCTTTTTAGACCCTTGGCTCCCATCGATCGGATATACGCATATGCCCTTACATTTATCCCGAAATTTCCATAGTAAGGTTTTACACGACCAATTGATTTTGGTCGCTCATAGTCGAACATATACAGATCTTGCTTTTTTACGATGATCGGCTTAGGTAAATATGGCTCTAGCTCTGCTGTAACACCAATTGGTCCCGATCCTGGTCCACCCCCACCATGAGGGCCGGTAAATGTTTTATGTAAGTTAAGATGTACGGCATCAAAACCCATATCACCTGGACGGACATAACCCATAATAGCGTTTAAATTCGCACCATCATAATAAAGTTTACCTCCAGCATCATGAATGATATGCGCGATATCCATTATTTCTGTTTCAAATAATCCAAGCGTATTAGGGTTTGTTAACATGAGTGCAGCAGTATTTTCATCTACTTTTCTTTTTAAATCATCTATATCTACTAGCCCATCAGTATTTGTTTTAACAGTTACCGATTCAAAACCCGCTACCGTTGCAGAAGCAGGATTAGTTCCATGTGCTGAATCAGGAATAATTACTTTGGTCCTATTTTTATCTCCATTATTTTCATGAAATGCACGAATCATCATTAACGCTGTCCACTCTCCATGAGCACCTGCTGCTGGCTGCAAGGAAACAGAATCCATGCCGGTTATTTCTTCTAATGATTTCTGGAGACTAAACAATACTTCTAGAGCACCTTGGACCGTTTCGATTGGTTGATATGGATGAAGATGAGTAAAACCATCAAGTTTCGCTATATCTTCATTTATTTTGGGGTTATATTTCATTGTGCATGAACCTAATGGATAAAAACCTGAATCAATTCCAAAATTACGCCTAGACAAGCCAGTATAATGTCGGACTAACTCTAATTCACTTACTTCGGGTAATTCAGCCGGTTCATTACGAATGTATTGTTCCTCTATTTCGATCTTTTGTACTGGAACATCTAAAGGAGGTAAATTTGTACTTATTCTACCCTTTTTACTACGTTCAAATATAAGAGGAAAATCTTCATTGATCATGTATATCCCTCAATTCCTTCACAAAGATATCCATCTCGTCCTTTGTTTTGAGTTCTGTTACTGCGAGCAACATATGTCCTTTTAAACTTGTATCAACCTTTTCTAAATCATACCCACCAATAATATTAGATTTTAATAATAAAGCATTAATTTCTTCAATAGGACGATCTAACTTTACAACAAACTCATTAAAAAAGTTATTACTATATGGAATAATAAACCCATTTTTTTTCAATTGCTCCATTAAATAATAAGCTTTTTGTATATTTTGATATGCCATCTCTCGTAATCCATATTTACCTAATGCAACCATTGCTACAGAACTTGCTAAAGCATAAAGGGCTTGGTTAGAACAAATATTTGAAGTAGCCTTTTCTCTCCTAATATGTTGTTCCCTAGCTTGTAATGTTAATACAAAACCTCTTACACCATTTTCATCATGTGTTTGACCAACTAATCTCCCTGGAACTTTTCTCATCAATTGTTTAGTTGTAGCAAAATAGCCACAATGTGGACCACCAAATTGACCAGCTATCCCAAACACTTGGGTATCACCAACAACGATGTCAGCTCCAAATTCTCCAGGTGGAGTCAGGTAACTTAGAGCTAATGGATTACATGAAGCAATGAATATTGCTTTTGAATTAGTTTTAATCAAATGATTGATTTCTTCTAATGGTTCAATTTGGCCAAAAAAGTTCGGATATTGTAAAACTACACTGGCAGTATTTTCATCAAGTTCTGACTCTAATTGTTTCTGATCTATTATTCCATTTACATGATCTATTTCGACGATTTCTAAATTAAACCCCTTTGCATACGTATAAACAACCTCTCGATATTCAGGATGCACCGTTTTAGATAAAAGGATCTTTGATAACTTCGTATGTCCATGACTTACATTGACAGCTTCGCCAAGTGCAGTCCCACCGTCATATAAGGAAGAATTAGCAACATCCATTCCTGTTAATTCTGCTATCATCGTTTGAAATTCGAAAATAGCTTGCAACTCTCCTTGAGAAATTTCGGGTTGATATGGAGTATATGCTGTATAAAATTCTGAACGGGAAATAATATGGTTGACCACTGATGGAATAAAATGTTCATATACTCCTGCTCCAAGAAAAGAATTGCATTCTGTTAAATTAAGATTTTTATTTGCTAATTGAGACATTTTCCTTTTTAACTCATGTTCGCTTAACGTTTCTTCAAGATGAAAGTCTCTTTTAAAACGAATGGATTTCGGAATATCTGAAAATAATGCTTCTGTAGATTTCACTCCAATAACAGCCAACATCTCTTCTTTATCTGCTTCAGTCATCGGCAAATAGCGATTACCCAAAATAATACCTCCTTACTCATTTTTTTGATCGACGATAAAATGGTGGCTCAATTACTTTTGCTAACACGGTTTTCTTTCTAATTTGAATCCAAATATTATTACCTGGTTTAAAATATGGGGCTTTAACTAAAGCTAACCCTATATTCTTTTTTAATGTTGGAGAGTAGGTTCCAGACGTAACAATTCCGATTTCTTCACCTTTCTCATTTAAAACTACGTACCCATGACGTGGAATTCCTTTTTCGATCATTTCAATTCCAATTATTTTTTGATCAACTCCATACTCAAGCTGATTTTTTAAGACATCCCTTCCGATAAAGTTAGCCTTTTTATGGATCTTCACGGCAAAATCTAATCTAGCTTCTATCGGCGTTATCGTCTCAGAAAGTTCTTGACTGTAGAGTGGTAGACCTGCTTCTAAACGAAGTGTATCCCTTGCTCCTAAACCGGCTATTTCCATCCCAAATTCTTTTCCGGCTTGTACTAATGCTTTCCATATAGAACGACCAACTGATGAGGGCATGTATATCTCAAATCCATCCTCACCTGTATAACCCGTTCGTGAAATAAACGTTGTTTTAAAATTGTTGATTAATATATTCGACTTAAACGTAAAGGGTTTGAGATTTTTCATCGTTTCAGACGTAACTTTATTTAATATTTTTTCTGCACAAGGACCTTGAAGAGCAATCACCGCATATTGATCTGACTCATTTATTATTTCGAGATCACTAGTATGGTTCCAGTGTTTATTTAACCAGATCATATTTTTTTCAATATTACATGCATTCACTACTAAAATGTATTCGCTTTCACTTTTCTTATAAAGTAAAAAGTCATCAATTGTTCCGCCTTCTTCATTACACATCAAAGCATATTGCACCTTATTTGGTGATAATTTACTCACATCATTCGTGACCATTTTTTGCAAGAAATCTAAACTGTCTTTTCCAATGATAGATATTTGTCCCATATGTGATACATCAAATAAACCGGCTTTTGTTCTTGTCGCTTCATGTTCATGCAACAAGCCAGAGTATTGTACAGGTAGTTCCCATCCACAAAATTCTACCATTTTTCCAATTTGATTGTACTCTGGGTACATGGGTGTTTGTCTTAATAGGCTCATTCATTAAGCTCCTTTCTCTTTATATTCATCACATATTCATAACAAAATAGAGCCCTTACTAATGATATGAAAACTCTTTTAAGACTTTTCCGACTCTCCCATAAATATAGCATTATAAAATGAATTATCTTGTTCATACTATAAGTAGTATGTTTATCTATTTTAACGTATTATACCATTTATTCACATTTGTATAAACATGATTTTGGAAAAAGGGGATTATTATGTCAAAAATAATTATTCAAAAAGATGATCAATTTTTGGAACAACTAAATGATGCAATCGCTAAAAATAATTTGACAGATTGGGAGCTTTTTAAACTTCATTATCAAATGAAAGAAGCAACAGCTGCTCGTGATTTTAATGAATTACAGGTGCTCTCTTACTTGCCCCATGTAACATTTTTAGACCACCAAATTAAAACAGCCAAGACGGTCATGCAAGAAATGAATGGAAGAGCAATACTAGCTGATGAAGTTGGTTTAGGTAAAACGATTGAAGCTGGACTGATTTTAAAAGAGTATATGATCAGAGGTTTAGTAAAAAATGCATTATTATTAGTGCCAGCCTCATTAGTAAATCAATGGATCACAGAACTTCATGATAAATTTTATATTCCTGCAGCCAGTTACCGAAAAAATTATAATTGGGACGATCATCCAATCTTTGTTACGTCAATTGATCTGGCAAAACGTGAACCACATCGAGAAAACATATTGAATTTAAATTTCGACATGGTAATAATTGACGAGGCACACAAGTTAAAAAACCATAAAACATTAAACTATTCCTTTGCAAGGTCATTAAAAAAGAAATATTGCTTACTTTTAACAGCGACACCGATTCAAAATCGGATAATCGAATTATTTAATTTAGTTTCGATTTTAAAACCGGGTTATTTAGGTAATTATGAAACATTCACTGAAAAATTTGGCAATAAAAAAACAGAGAATTTACAAGACACGTATCTTAATAAGCTTATTCAAAAAGTAATGGTACGTAATCGTAGAAAAGATACATTGCTTAAAGATGTAGAAAGAAACGTTCATTCAGTTTGGATCAATTTTTCAGCTGAAGAACAAAAAGTTTACAATGAATTGAATGATTTCCTAAACTCCTTTTCCAGTTTATCTAAAATAACATTTTTAAGAGAGTTATGTTCATCGCGGGAGGCCTGCTATTTATCACTTCAAAACAGTAAAAATGAACGTTTAAAACAAGCAAGTGAAGATATTATGAATAAGATTGCAATGCTTCCACACCATATTAAAGCAAAAAAACTAGTAGAACTTATTAAGCAATTCGGAGATGAAAAAGTAATCGTATTTACAGAATACCGTGCCTCTCAGTATTATTTACAATGGTATTTACAGCAGCATAATATCACTTCAGTCGCCTTTAGAGGGGGATTAAAACGAGGTAGAAAAGATTGGATCCGTCAACTTTTCAAAGACAACGCTCAAGTTTTCCTTGCAACAGAAGCGGGTGGCGAAGGAATTAACTTGCAATTTTGTAACTATATTATTAATTATGATTTACCTTGGAATCCGATGAGATTAGAACAACGAATAGGCCGAATACACCGTTACGGTCAAGAGAATGATATCCACGTTTATAATTTTGCAATTAAGAATACATTAGAAGAACATATCATGAACTTATTATATGACAAAATCGATGTGTTTGAACGAGTAATCGGTAAGTTAGATAAAATTTTGGCGACATTGCAAATTAGCAGTTTAGAAGATGAATTTATGCATATTATGGAAAATTCGAACTCCATTGGTGAAATGAAAATTAAGATGGATAATTTTGTTTCTGTCGTCCATGAATTAGGGGATCAGCACAATGAAGAACAACAACACGGTTAATCAAATTGACATTGAAAAATTTCTAATAAACTATTTCACTTCACATCATTGTGAAGTTATTCAAAATGAACCAGGAATCTTATCCGTCCAACTAACCATAGAAATGGACAAGGCTTTAATGAATCGACCATTTTATTGGCATTATATTGAAGCAACAGGAAATAAAGGGGAACCTAAAAAAATAACTTTCATTCTGGATCCGGAAAAATCAGCAGAAAAAGGGGAATGGATCCATTTTGGCAGTCCAAGATTACAACAAATAAATAATCATCTTGGTGCCAATGCAAAATTTATCCATCTCTTTGAAGAGTTAAATGTAGATAAAAATACAATATTACACCCTTGGTTGTTAACCAATTTTTGTATTATATATGAAGGTAAACAAAAAAAAGAGGAACTTTTCTCGATTGGCCTTAACTTAATAAATGGTACATTTATGTTTGATATGATGCAAGAATTAGAGGCCGCTTCACTTTCTCCAACTATTTCAGATAGATGTTATACGATCTCTCCATTAATAAAAATAAATAGTGGTTTTTTAAGGATTGAAAACTATATTCATCATTATATTTTAGAACAAGATCATACTTGGGCTAGTGATTCATTACAATTGTTGCAAGAGGAGATTGCCATGATTCATCATTTTTATGAAAATAATGATGAGGAGAATAAACAAGAAGAACTGGAAAAAGAACTAGAAGATATTCATGCAAGATTACAACCCAAAATTACGTACAAAGTAATTAATGGAGGTCTCTTATATTTACAAGAGACATTCCCAAAAAAGTAAAAATCCCCTACTAATCAGGAAATGGTCATCCTATTAGTAGAGGATTTTTGTTTAGTGACCGAATCCAGGTACTAAAATAAATTCAGTATACCATGTAAACCCAATCATAAACACTGTTAAATACGCACCGAACAAATACATATACATTCGTTCTGACAGCTTCAGATAACTAAGCGTTAGGAAAAAAGCCGTTTGAACTAGGAATAAGACTGCAGTATTATACATATCTCCAACATAGAACATAATAGTAAACATTCCTGTCCAAAAGGCAAGCACACGAAACATACGATCCATGCTTTTTCCCCTCCTTTTATGTAACCTAATACAAACTCATTATAAACTACGTTTCAAATAAAGTAAATAAATCATATGTTGATTTGAATAATTTTCGAAAATAGTATACAGTTTTTACAATCCTGTGACATTTATATTATCTTCAAGATGAATAATATGGTGAAATTCAGTTAAAAAATCATTTGTAGATTTAATACTAAAATCTAATGAAACTTTCTGCTCATCTTCCAAGACAAACTGAATTATAACTGTACCATTCGGATATTCATACGTAATTTGCCCTCTATCATTTATTTTATACAAGGCATCTTCTTTAAATTGAACTCTACTCATCTGAAAAAGCGTTTCAACTTCTAGCTGTTCTAACAACATATGCGTCATTTTACGTTCATTATTATAAATTGTCAATGAAGTAACTATTACACATAAGATTACTACACTGATTGCTAATACATACGGTAGGAAAAAACCTCTATCATTCATAGAGACTAAACGCTTTATCATATGTACTCCCCTCTTTATTCGTTAAAATAATTTTCACCGTATCCTTTAATTGCTCAACCGTAAACGTGTCAACATTTCGTATATACGTCTCATGTCCCCTTCCGTTTACTTGCCGTCGAACAATGTCTTTGTACTGCTCGATCACTGCTGTTTCTTCGGAAGATAATTGAAAATAAATTTTATTATTTTGGCTGTAAACATGTTGTGCCATGATGATATCGTTACGGATAAAAACAAAAAATTGTTGGGCTGAAAGTTCTTCTTCATGATGAAGTGGATGAACATAATTGAGGAAATGGATAATAATCGGCATGGTAATAATAATGATGAAAAGTGTTAACAACATTGATATAAAAGTGACACCTTGTTCATTTTTCTTTATATCCATAAAAGCAAATGGTTTCTTGTTTTTGTTTAACATTCTCCCATGACGCACATCCTTTCATTAATCCGTTTTCGTTTGAAAAAAGAAATAATACGCTCTTATTGTTTAATTCACTATATTCCTCAAAGGGATCATTATTATTAATAATGTTATCCTGTAAACGATCATGTAAGGTAAACGAAATTTTTCTGCGGTCTTGAAGTATCTTTTGCTCCTGCATTAAGAGTAACTGAATAGGTATAATTGTCGCTACAAGCATAAATAGAATACTTATAGCGACTAATACTTCGAGTAAGGTAAAACCATTATTGTTGTTCAATGTAATGCCTTCCTTTACCTAATGGAAATACTAAATGATAGGTTGTATCTTTATCTTTAAAAAGATATGTTGTTGGATTGATCACAGTTCCATTATTACTAAATGATAATCGATTATTTATTTTTACTTCGTGTGTTAGTTGTTTAGGATAATACCTTTTGATTTCTTCCGATTGCCTTTCCGTTAAAACTGCATAATATTCCTGATCAAAAACAATTCGTACATTTTGCCTCGTTCCTAAAGCTTGATTTTGAATATATAAAATATCAGAGTCCAATATTTTAAAAAATTGGGCTATCTCTTGTTTTTGAATCGTAGAAAAAATTGATGGTACTGCAAGAAGAACTAAACTAGCCAATATAACAATGGTGAGCAGCATTTCAAACAATGTAAACCCATTAATTTGTTTCATTTACTATAACTGTACCATTAGAATTTAATGACAGAGTATTTCCATTTTTACATTGTTTTTGATCCTCTTTTATATAGTCTTCTTTCCTTAACTCATCCAATGAATTCGGCTTTTTTCCTTTATCTAATTGATACGCCCCTACTTGAGCTTGTACGGTTTGGACCAAAGCCTCACAGCCACGATCATGTATAGTAGTACTTTTATCGGTTAAATTGGGAACTACTAATAAAATAAGCACTGTAATTATTGTTAATACGATTAACATTTCTATCAACGTAAAAGCGTCCTCTTTTTTATACATCTATCTATCCCCCTAAACTGTTTGTATTAATTGAAACATCGGTAACATTAATGTCATGTATACTAAAATAATAAAACAAGCTAGTAATACGAAGAACAGTGGCTGTATAAGTGTTATGAATCGCATTACCTTTTGTTCCATATCCTCCGCTAAAAAGTCAGCATAAATAGCTAAATCATTCGCTAAAGTGGAAGCATTCATATTTTTTTGAAATAAATTTGCTAACGTTTTGTCTATAAAAGGTAATTCCTTTAGTAAATGATCAATATACAGACCATTTGAAAACTGGTCTATCATCAATGAACTGTAATACGAAACAATTGGTAATTTATCTTGATCACTCATATTTGTTAGTGTGTCTTTGAGGGTTAATCCTGCCTTTAAAAACATACTCAAATGGGTAGAGAAGTAATAGGATGTTTGCATCTTAGTAAAACTTTTTAATATTGGTATTCTTTTGAAGATAGAAATTTGAGTTTGAACAGAAATTTTCTCTTTTACAGATGTCCAGACCCCTAATCCAACGAAAAAAATCAATGACAAGATAATAAATAATGTGCTAACTAAATCAATTGTAATAATGGAATAAAGAACTGCATTAGAGGATTCGGTATTTGTGGTAAACAGTTCTAAAAAGGAAGGTAATACGGAATATTTTAGAAAAACAAGTAAGATAATAAATGTAAAACTTAACACAATTGGATAACGAATAACTTGAACAAATTTTTTTCTGTACGTTATTCTGTTATCAAACATGATTAAACATTTTTCAAGACTAGCTAACAAATTCCCGTTTATTCGTACAAAATATAAATATGCTACTATAGTTCGATGAAAGGAAGCCTCATCAAATGCTTCATCAATTGGGTTTCCCTTTTTTAACGCATTTTCTACTTTTTCAGCTGACTGTTTAAGTTCCTGGTCCCATTGCATAACTTCTAAAGCAGCTAAAAGAGAATAACCGCTTTTTAATAAGCGATGAAGACGTTGTAAAAATCGAAGTTGTATCTGTTCCTTAACATCTGGCCTAATATTCGTAATTCTTAAACGTTTTTTCAGATATGAAACCATATAAATATGCCTTCTCTCTCAAATATTTAAATGTTTGAAAATCACTTTTGGCATGAATATCGTTTTTAATTATATTTGTGAGAATCTCTCCGTCTAGTAATTCCATAATTGCGGCACGACGGTATATTTTCCCCAACCTCTCAATCGGGATTAGTTTAATCGCAGCGATCGCAATTAAAGATTGTTGTAATTCTACGCGATTCACACCAAGATCCAGTAAACGCTCAATTGTTCCTACTGCATCTTTAGCATGTAAAGTACTTAATACTAAATGACCAGTTAAAGATGCTTGAAATGCAAATTCAGCTGTTTCTTGATCACGAATTTCACCAATCATCAAAATATCTGGATCATGACGTAAAGCTGCTTTTAATCCTGTCTGATAGTTAATTCCGGCCGATTCATTAACTTCCACTTGTAAAATATCATCTAATTTCTTTTCAACCGGATCTTCTAATGTAATCGCTTGGAAAGATTTTTCTTGCAACATATATTCCAGCAATGCATACATCGTTGTTGTTTTTCCACACCCGGTAGGACCTGTGAATAAAATAATTCCTGATGGACGATCTAACCATTTTATTATGTTTTGAAATTGAAAAGGAAAAAGAAATAGTTGTTCAAGCGTGAAGTTTTCTTGCTGCGGAAGGATGCGAATAGTAATACTTTCTGCATTCGCTAAAGGAAGGGTTGAAAGTCGTAAATAAAAGGATTGTTTATCTTTATTTATGTGAAGATGTGTACCGTTTTGTGGTATGCGATTTTCTCCAATATCCATACCTGAAGTGAATTTTAGATAGGTTAAAATCATTTGATAAACTGATTTATTGATGGATCGTAAGAACTCTCGTTTTCCCAGTAATCGAAAATAGATGTTTGTTTTATCTTGGTCAGAAAATGGATAGAAATGAATGTCAGAGGCATTTTTGGAGCAAGCATCATCCAGAAGGTTTTTTATAAATGTTGCTGCAGGATTTGTCAAATCATCACCTCCCTACTAAAAGCAACACTCTAATATATTCTTCGACATCATCTTATATCATTCCTGCTTTTTTTACAAGCTTTATTACAATTAAATTTATTAATGGGTATAAAATAACTTTCACTAACAAATAATAATGAATAAATTATTAAAGGAATGAACTGTATGTCTCACAATGACTATGTAAAATTTATAACTGAACAGATTGTTTCTCATATGAATAAAACCAAACAGGAACGAAAAGTACAAAAACAAAATAATTCTACTTTATCAGTTAGTAATAAGTGGTTTGGTATTTTCCCTTTCACTCTTAAATTACTACTTAAAAAATAATGAACGGAAATTAGTATAAATTTCAAGTGAATTTCCATGATGTTTACCTTATCAAATATTTTAAATGAAAAATCCAAACGAATAAAATGTTCAAGTTTAACATATTATTCGTTCGGATTTCTATAATGGGTTGTATCTAAGAGCTGCTGTTCATCTAGGCTCGTTAAGGTCTGTAAAATTGTAAAGTAAACGGGTTCGCTTTTTTCTCATCCCCTATTTGTGTAGCAGGCCCGTGTCCTGGATAAACTGTAAAATGGTCAGGAAGCGTGTATAAATGAGTAACGATGCTGTTTGCTAACTGTTCGATACTTCCTTCCGGTAAATCTGTGCGACCAATACCACGATTAAATAATACATCTCCACTCACAACAAAATCATGATCTCTAAATATAAACGAAACACTGCCTGGAGAATGTCCTGGAGTATGAACTATTTCACAAACGAATTCTCCAATTTTAAGCTCTCCAGTCTGAATAATTTTATCAGGTGGACTTGTCACAAATCCGTCACTTCCTAGAAATAATATGGACCGATTTAATGTGGCATCTTCTAACCAATCTTTTTCTTTATTGTGTAAATATACGTTCAATTTGTATTTGTTCCTAATCTCATCCACCGCACCTATATGATCAAAATGAGCATGGGTTAGTAAAATAGCTTGTGGTGTAAGTTTATTTTCCATAAGATAGTCCTCTATTATATGCGGATCGCCACCGGGATCAATAATAAGACATTGATGGTCCTTGCTTATGATATAACAATTTGTACCTAAAGGACCTAATGAAAAGGTTTCTACATGCATTGGATACCCTCCAGTTAATAATGATAGGTAATTCAAATGTCCAAAAAGGAATATAACTCGACAAATGAATATAGATGCTATAAAATATAGTATAGCTATGAGGTAATTTCATTTATTACATAATCATTAAATAGCAATCTTTTTTCATTTTACCATGTACATAAGGAGGATGTAATTAAAATGATTTTAGCAATTATTTTACTAATTGTTGCTTTACTTTCTGTTGTATCTTTTCTTAAACAAATTAAAATTAAAAACTACTTCGCATTGGCTTTTTCGGCTGCAGCAGCTTTAAGCTTCGGATTTTTCTCTGTTATGACAATCGTATGCAGTTTAACAAACGCTTCAATTTGTCAATAAGAAAAGCTTGTAGAAAACTTTTTCTACAAGCTTTTTTATATGAATAAATTTATTTTGCTTCAAAATCAATAAACCGAAATAAATCACCATAAATAATCTGATCCGAATATTCTAGTTCTTGCTGAACTGCCGCTTTGAAAGGGGTGCAAGGCGTTCCATCCTCTTTTCCCTCACTGTCAACTCCAATGACATCACCTGATTCACGATCATAACAAGTATTATTTGTATAAAGATATTCTTCACTAATAAAGTTACCGTTTCGCTGAACAATAAATCCTTTACGATCATCGTGAAATAAATCATTTCCAAAATAGATATCATGTTCAGTGTCAATTCCAAGCAAATGAAGAACGGTTGGCTTTATATCAATTTGCCCACTAATTTTCGACATTACTTCCCCTTCGCCATATCCCGGTATGTGAATAAAAAAAGGTACGCGCTGTAATTGTAAATAGTCATAAGGAGTAATTTCTTCTTTATCTAAAAACTCTGCCATCGCTTTATTATGATTAGCACTTATTCCATCGTGATCTCCCATAATAATAATGATAGAATCTTCGTACAACCCTGCTGCTTTTAACTGTATAAAAAATTGTTCAATAGCTTCATCCATATATCGTACTGTGGGAAAATAATTATTTAATGTATTGGAATTAGAATCATATGGTTCGATTGTACGATCTCCTTCATCCAGTTCAAAGGGAAAATGATTTGTTATCGTTATTAACTTAGCATAAAATGGTTGATCCAAGTCACGCAAATAAGGGAGCGTTTGTATAAAAAATTCTTTATCCTTCAAACCCCAGCCTATTTCATTATCTTCAGACACATCATAGAAATCTTTATCGTAAAATTGATCAATATTTAAACTATTGTACATTTGATTTCGATTCCAAAAACTATTTGTATTCGCGTGAAAAACAACTGATTCATAATTATTCTCTTTTAATATTTCGGGCATTGCATGATACTCATTCTGTGCATGTGTAAAAAAAACTGCTCCACCGGGTAACGGATATAATGAATTTTCCGTTAAAAATTCAGAGTCAGATGTTTTTCCTTGAGCGGTTTGATGATAAAAATTTTCAAAATAAAAAGTATCTTTATCGTGGACCAAGCTATTTAAGAAAGGTGTAATTTCTTCACCATTTAATTCATTATTTATGACAAATGATTGAACGGATTCAGCTGAAATGAAAATAATATTTTTTTCTTTTCCTATTCCATATAGATTAGATCTCTGATCACTGCGAACCTCATCTTTTAAATATTTTTTAATCGTTATTAAATCATTATCGTCCGCTAAGACTCGCTGTGAACGCATTTTAGATTGGACAACTATATCGTAAACATGAAAATAAAATATACCTATGTTTTTTACTAAATACTCGCGGTCAAATCCACGTGATAATAGTTGTGGCCTTTCCATCTCTGCTAATAGGAAATTACCAGACAGCATTAATAAAAAGATTACTAATGCTAAAATTTTGTTTCGTTTCGTATATACTTTGATTCCTGAATCTTTTAACTTTTTGCATAGATACCAGATGATTAGTACATCCACAAATAATAAAATATCATAAATTTTGATTAATGAGATGATACTCGTTGAAAGATCAGATAAATTACTCGTTTGGAACAATTGAGGGATCGTTATGAAATCTGTAAATGAGCGATAAAATAATAAATTAAAGTAGATAATAATTGTTCCGATTAACGCGCTGTATCTAATAAAAGCGTTTTGCTTGAGAGGGTTCTGTATCCATATACTAATTCCGAAGAAAACAATGGACGTAATAAATGGATTGAGTAAAATGATCAATTCTTGCATAAAATTATCTATTTCAATTTGGAAGATAAAACGATAAACAATATACGTCTTTACACCAAATATGAAACCCGCAAGGAGAAAAAGCGGTATATTTATCCGCCTAGTTTCCATGAAAAATCCTCCTAAAATTATAAATAATCATTTTTTTCTATTCCCTATTCTTTATAAAATTAAACCTTATTATTTTCTTCTGAGATTTCGCTCTTTAAAACAAGTATCGCTTGCTGATACATTTTTATATCAATTATATGAGCGTTGTACAAATCTCGTATTTCTGTCTGCATCAACTCAAGATCGGCTATACGATTACCTGTATAAATGAAGATACCAAACCTTTTAAGGATTGTGCGTACATCATATACTGTTTTCATTCTTTCACCAACTCTATATCGAATAAACTATTTTCTAAATCATATAATGTACAAAACCACAAAATAGAGGATGTTGGACATGCATAAGTATGTAGTTATTGTTGTTTTTATTATCTCTTTTTTTAGTCTATTTTACATATTTAAAAGTAAACTATCGATTGCTACGATGCAATATTTTCCAATTGATGAGCAAGTATTTTTCGATGATTCTGTAACAGATATTACTATTATATCAAATGATGCAGAAATTGAATGGTCTATAAGTTCTACAAGCAGTGAAATTGCTTATTTAAGACAAGATGTATCATTATTATTTGAAAATGGAAAATTTAAAGGTATTCAGAGTATGTGGAAACAACATTTGGATCACTTGGAACTGCAAAAGCGATTCAAACAACAAAACAGCAGCTTATTACAAGCAATTTCATTTCATCATGGAGAAATTCATTATCCAGATGAACAAATTTCAAGTATCCAAAAAATGACAAGTGATCATCTTTATTTTATCAAAGATGATGGAAAAATTCACGCTTTTCGTAAACCAAGTAATACGCTTGAAAAGAATTGGAAAATAAAACTGAATGAAATGACAGAACAACAATTGTTTTATCACTGGAATATGTTAATTAACCATTTCAACATCCAAGAAGATGAGTATGATAGTTTTCCTTTAACTAAATTAATTGAATATGAAGAAGCAACTCTACCGAATAGATCCAAAAAAGAGACCGAAAAAATTATCGGTCAACTTTGGGAAGGTTTATATAAAAACTATATTGTTTTACTTAAAGAGAAAGAAAACGAACAAAATAGCCATTATGTACCACTAATCATGATTGCTAAAGATAATAGCCATTTGTTAGTCATCTATGAATTAAACAACCAAAAGCAAAAATTAATCCAACGTTTAGATTAAGGAATTCAGCCGGAAACCAATACTAATTAAAAGAACTGTAAATGTAATATAAATAATAAAGGCAGAAAGCTGAATAAAACGATTTTGTTTAGCAGGTACATAAGTTATAGCTGATGTGATAAATCCCATAATTAATCCGCCAATATGAGCACCCATGTCAATTTGAGGTAGTGCGATGCCAATTGCCAAATTAATCACTAATATAACAATTAAACTCTTTCCCATCGTTTGTAGAAAAAGTTTTTTATAGATAAAGCCGAAAAATAATAAAGCACCAAATAGACCAAATAATGCACCAGAAGCGCCAGCTGAAACATGGGAATTAAATGCAAAACTAGCAAGCCCTCCACCAACTCCGGCTAAAAAATAGATAATAATAAATCGAACTGAACCAAATATTCGTTCAACCGTCATTCCTAAGTAATAAAGGGCAATGATATTCATGAAAAGATGGAATGGGCCTATATGTAGAAACATGGACGTTACGATACGCCACCACTCCCCATGTATAATAGCCGGATTATATTTTGCCCCACTTTGAATCAAATTTTCTATATTTGTACTTCCACCATTTATTTCTAACATTAAGAACATAAATAAGTTAAGTACAATGAATACATATGTGAAAATTGGCTTTCCATATGTAAAAACCTTTTCCATTTCATTGTTTTTCTCTCGTAATAGTTTACTTAACTTCATTTTATAAATGGCAACCGCATTCTCTTGTTCAAATTCCGGAAGGAGGCTCTGTTCTTCCATTGCAGTTGAATTTACTTGCTCTAATAGTCTTGCTCTCTCACGGCTATAATTTTCTTCAGTGAGATAAAACAGTTTCATTTTTAAAGGTTTCTTTGCCTTTAATTGCATTGGTTTTTTTAATATTTCCCAATCGTCTACTGGTTCATGAGAAGCGACATAAACGTTATAAATTTCAATATTTTTGCCGATTAAAAACTGTTTCATCGTCTGAACACGTTGAAAAACGGAAGTAACATCTGACTTTAAATGATTTTTCCAATCAAATCCTTTATGAATAAGTCGAATTACTTTAGATACATTTTTTTCATATTTCTCTAGCCATACTTCATCAGTTGTCGGATTTAAATGTAACATTTCATATTGATCATTTTTAATAAGATCATCAGCCAATTGATACATATAATACTGCTCTGTAATAAACATACTCCACCTCCTTCTCTCCTACCATTTTATCATTCATAATAAGTAGTTATGCTTAATGAAGAGTTTTTTTACAACTTTATACACTTGTCTTCTGTAATCATATATTGAACTGGGATATCATGTTCTTCATTAAAATCAACGTTTTTCAAAAGTTGATGTTTACTTAATAGAGATACTGTTTTATGGTGGTAATTTTTTAAAAAACGATCATAAAAGCCACCACCAAATCCAATTCGATATCCATCATTATTAAACACAATCCCTGGAACGATTAATAATTCAATCTGGCTCTTAGATATTCTTTTTGTTATTTTATCATCTGGTTCCATTAAATTACCAAAACCTCTTAGAACATCTTCTTCCCTATTTATCAGATAAAAATCCATTTCCTTTGTAATTGGCTTACATTTCGGAATACAAATTTCCTTATGCTCCATCCAACCAAGATCAATAATGGGCTTTGTATTCCACTCCAAATCAGAAGACCATGTTATTCCGATTACTTGTGAATTTTTCCATAAACTTGAATTAAATAATTGATAATAAAGTCTTTCCTCAATCTGTTGCTTTTCGAAAACATCTATATTTTTTAATTTTTGTATCATTTCATTTCTCAGTTCTGACTTTTTCAATGATTACACCCCAACGTTATTGTAACGTATTACTTGATTCTTTTCTTCATAAGTGATTAAAATGATTCGTAAAGGAATTTTTTTTACTATACAAGCTTGTTTCTTTTAAAAAAATAAAAAACTCCTATCCAATTGTTTGGAAAGAGTTTTATAATCTATTACTTATTTTGTTTCACGATGTAACGTATGTTTTCTTAGACGTGGGCAGTATTTCATTAATTCAATACGTTCTGTATTATTACGGTTATTTTTTGTAGTGATATAATTTCTATCTCCTGTTTCCGTACAAGCAAGTGTAATATTTACACGCATCTCTATCCCTCCAAATCACTTAAATCAGAATTTCTATTTTATTTTACCCTTAATAATGATAACAGATACATGTGAATCACGCAATAAGTATTAACTTTAATTTTTTTCTTAGCAAAAATAGAAAGATTCATAGTATAATGTTAAAATAGATTGTGGAGGAGGTAGAAATATGGTTTATTTATTAGTATCTATAATTGTAATTGCTCTTATTCTGTTCATTAGTTCTTTCTTCATGTCGGACAAGTTCAAAAATTTAGAAGATCAAATAGAACAAATTTCAATTGTTACCATGCAAGATACATATCAAATTAAGAAAAAACTTAAAGTCCTTGAAGAAGAACTGTTAACAGAGAACAGCTTTCAACATGATACTCAGATCCCAAAATCAGTACAAGATAAACCCCTTTTAATACAAAAGGTGTATCATTTGCATCAGCAGGGTTATTCAACTGAAGATATTTCAAGTCAAACTGATTTATCCAGTCACGATGTTCAAACAATCCTGAATCATAATATATAGTATGTAAGGAGATTAATGAATACGATGAAACAACCAATACGATTTTTTTCAATTGGATTATTAAGCTCAGCAATAATCATGCTCGGTTTTAATTTTTTTGATAATAGTTCAAAAGAATCAATTGAAAATGTACCAGTTGATGAATTGATTACAAAAGTAGAAGAAGATGGCTATCGCGTCATTACAGATGATGAATTTATTTCTTACTCTTTCTTTGTAGAGCAGGAAAAACAGGAACAAGCATCTAAAGAAGACGATAATAAACAAAAAGATAAAGCTGAAGACAAAGATGAAAAGGATAAGGATAAGGAAAAGGAAAAGCAAGAAAAGGCTGATAAAGATAAAAAAGATACAAAAAAAGCTGAAAAAGAAGAAGCTGAAGATGATAAGGAAAAAGTAATAAAAGCTAAATTTACTACAAAGTCCGGAGTTGTTTCTCAAGATATTGCAGATATTTTAGTTGAAAAGAAAATAATTAAAGATTCCAAAAAATTCGCTAAATACCTTGAAGATAATGACTATAGTCCTTATATCCAACTTGGAACTTTTGAAGTAAATAGTGATATGAGTTTTAAAGAATTAGCTGAAACAGTCACTACTTATCCTGGAGATTAATCCTATAAAATAAAACAGTCTAGCAATTTGCTAGGCTGTTTTATTATGCTCTAATGTAACTGTTCAAAGTGCAATAAAACGCCTTAAGTGGTTAACGACCAAATTAAGACGTTTAAATCAATCATTCTTCTTCCGTGTCATCTGCGTTATTTTTATCACGTTTCTCTTTTAACTCAAAATACGTATCCAAAAGTCCGCGGCCAATTTTATGGTTAACATGATGTCCATTATTTTTACCTAATTGAGGTACAATAACGGCAAAAGCAACTTCTGGATCATCATAAGGGGCATAACCGACTAAAGATAAATTTTCCACATCAGCTACTTTCTTTATCTCTCCATTAGCATCTGGTTGATACACTTCATTCTCAGCAGTACCCGTTTTTCCTACGGGACGATAACTTCTTCCTGCCCAGTTTGTGTAACCTGTACCACCTTGTTCATTAAACACTTTCCAAAAACCGTCTTGAACACGTTTAATATAATTGGGGTTTATATCTACTTCATTTAACACATTTGGATGAATCACCGTATCAATTGGTCCTAATTCATCGTTACTAGAAGGATGTCTTATTTCCTTTACAAGATGAGGTTGTACACGGTAACCATTATTTGCAATGGTCGAAACATATTGTCCAAGTTGCAATACTGTATACGTATCATATTGTCCAATCCCAAGGTCCATCAAATTACCTGGTCGATCAGCCGGACCAACAAATCCAGTTGACTCAAAAGGAAAATCGATTCCTGTACTGACCCCTAAACCAAATTGATTAAAATAATTACGCATTGTTTGAACACCTTCAATATTAAACGTTGCCGACGAACCATTTGGAAACGGGTTTCTATACTCTCCACCCATTCGCAACCCAATATAGAACATATAAACGTTAGAAGAATACTTTAAAGCAGTCATATCGTTTACAGGACCAAGTGATTTGTATGATTTTTTTGGTGGAGTACCGGCAATTTGTATCGGGCGATCATTAAAAGTATCTCCAGGTGAAATCACACCTGACTGCAATCCAGCCAATACGGTTGCTCCTTTAACAGATGAACCTGGTCGATGTGCATCATACAACACTTTATGTGGTGTATTTTCATATTCACCTGTCTCCCGATTATAATGTTGTCCGCTCAAAGCAAGAATTTCACCTGTTTTAGGATTCATTACGATAGCAAGTGCATCTTCTAACCAATAATTTCCTCGACTTTTTGCTGCTTTTAATTCTTTTAAAACTATTTCATCTACAAGCTCCTGATATTCCATATCAATTGTTAAAACAAGATCTTTTCCTCGTACACCCGGTACAACAATATCCGAGCCAATAACTTCTCCATTTTTTGTTGTAGTGTATTGGACCTGTTCTTTTCTGCCACGAAGTATATCTTCATATTGTTCCTCTAATCCGCTTTTACCGACTCGATCATTTCGATTATATCCTCTCGTCAAGTAATACTCTTCTTTTTCGGCAGGAATTCCTTGCTCCTGGGAAGTAATTGAACCAATGATAGATTTTAATGTATCTTTGTATAAATACTTTCTTTCCCAATCTGTTGTCGCATTAATACCTGGAAGCTCACTTAAATGTTCAGCAATTTGAGCATACTCTTGGACAGATATATCTTTATTTTTTATCACTTCTGGAGTGAGAGCATATGCTTTATCAAGTTCTCGCTTAATTGCTATGGCTTGTAGTTCCTCATCCGAAAAATTAGCGATATCTTCATCAGTGATCCTTTCTAACATAAGATCATATTGTTCAATATCATCTAGCTCTTTCTTCTCTTTTTCAGATAATCTTTCCAATGCTTCTTCGGTATTTTTCAAATACCAATATTCTTTTTTATTTCTCTCGGTTATTTTTTTTAGTCCTTCTTCATTAATGGTAAGAAAATCAATTAATTCTTCAGCCAACTCTAATTTATTATTAGCTTGTACACGCTTTGGTGGTGTATATGTAATGGAGTAAAGTGGCTTATTATCAACGATTAATTCCCCATTCCGATCATAAATTTTCCCTCTTGGAACAGGTGATCTTGAAGTATCCTGTATTGTCCGATCAATTTCTTCCTGAAAACTTTCCCCTTGCAAAATTTGTACGATTCCCAATTGGACTACTAGTATAGAAAATAAAATAAATACTGCAAAAAATATAAGATTTAAACGCAAGGGAATCCGTGACGTTTTTTTCTTTTTCTGAACCATATTCGTATTCCCCTTTATAAACAATTTTATCTAATTAATTATATCATTATATTAGAGGAATTTTAATTAATATGGGGTTATTTTTCATAAGATAAATTCACTTGTCTCATAAAAAGATAAATAAATAAATATGCATGACTAAACAAACCAAGTAATACAGGAATTGGCTTTGTGTCTTTAAAATACATAATCGACAATATGAAAATTAGAACGGATATAATTCTTCCTGCATTCACAAATATTTCTAGCGTTACAACATATTCAATCCGAAGTTTTTTTGCAAATTCACTTGTACCGATTACGTCATAGCTCATCGAATTAAATGGAACGTTTATAATCGGATAACCTATACCGATAATAATAGCATAAAGGATTAAGCGAGTATAAGACAGATCAAATAAAATAATAAAGACAGACAAACTAATAATCATACTTCCAAAAAGAATAGCTCTTTTACGTAATGTCGGTTTTACTATCTTTGTTACTAATAAATAAAAGACAAAAGAAAATCCACTAAGAAACAAATTAAACATCCCAAGTGCAAATTCACTTTTAGTAATGAGGAATACCCAAATTGTTACGACAAAAACAAATATTCCTTCTCTCATTCCTTGAAAGACATTAGCTTTTATAACATTTTGCCAATTTTTATTTCTTTTCATTTCTTTCATTACCGTAATTAATCCATATTTACCATCTGCTTTCCTTCTATGCAAAAAAAAGCTACAGATTACAGCGAGAATAAACAAAGAAAATGAAATCGAGAATACAGTTGTATACCCTATATCAGTTGCTAATTTATCAATAATAAATCCTGCGAGTACTGGTCCAATCATTCCTCCAAGTGACTCTAGGCCTCCCATAAATCCATTAAAAAAATCCCGGGTTTCCGGTTCAGTTATTTCAAACGTCAATACATTAAAAGCTAGCCAGTAAAAACCATAACCGATCCCTAATAAGCACCCTAGTAAGAAATTATATTTTGCTGCTTTATCTCCAATTATTAATACAGTGAGAAAAAATACAGACAAAAAAATAACTCCTAACCTTAATACAATTATCCGATCAATTTTTTTAGCTAATTTTCCCGCAAGAATAAAAGTTAGCGGTTGAAAAATAAAAATTGCTAAATTATAATTTGCAATCGTTAAAAAGTCATTCGTTTGTCTCCATAAAAACACATTAACAAATGTATTGGATAAAAATATCCCCAAAGAATAAAGGCCACCAATGATTAAAAGTAAAATTAAATCCCTATTCGTCTTATCTTGATCAAAAAAATGCGATGTAAACTTCCACATATCTCTAAGCGCTCCTTTAGTAAGTATAGTGTGAGCAACTAAAGTGTGAGATATGTAAAAAAATAAAACAAAAAGCACAGGAATTTATCCTGTGCCTTTTGTTATTTTGCTTCATTATAATTTTTAGTTACTTCATCCCAATTAACTATATCCCAAAACGCTTTTGCGTAGTCTGGACGTCTGTTTTGATAATTTAAGTAATAAGCGTGCTCCCATACATCAAGGCCTAAAATTGGCGTTTTACCTTCCATTAAAGGACTATCTTGATTTGGTGTGCTAGTTATTTCTAACTCACCGTTATTAACAGCTAGCCAAGCCCAACCAGAGCCAAAGCGTGTTGCTGCAGCTTTTGCAAATTCCTCTTTAAAACTATCAAAGCTACCAAACTTTTCATTAATTTTATCAGCTAATTCACCTGTTGGCTCACCGCCACCATTTGGAGAAAGGACTTTCCAGAATAGGCTGTGGTTTGCGTGTCCTCCACCATTATTACGTACTGCTGTACGAATATCTTCTGGAACTGCATTTAAATCACTTACTAAGTCTTCAATCGACTTACTCTGCAAGTCGCTATGTCCTTCTAGAGCTGCATTTAAGTTTGTTACATAAGTATTGTGATGCTTCGTGTGATGAATATTCATTGTCTCTTTATCGATTGTTGGCTCTAAAGCATCGTAATCGTATGGTAATTCAGGTAACTCAAACTTTGACATATGTTATCCTCTCCTTAATTTTATAATCCCTACATGTAAAGGTTATCAAAGCTTTAATAAAGGTGCAAATCTTTAGCACTTTTTATTAATTAACAAAGGTAAAAAATGATGAAGCATAAATAGGATACTGTATTCCAAATGATACACAAATAAAAAAACAAGCTTTTCGCTTGTTTATATGGCTCGAGACGGAATCGAACCGCCGACACAAGGATTTTCAGTCCTTTGCTCTACCGACTGAGCTATCGAGCCATGATAATAGTAGTATTGTAATTCAGTTATTCGTTTACTATTCGGATTAGTCGCCTACGGTCCAGTGGGTCCTCGGCGCAGATGGTGTATTTTTTATAAAAATACACATTGCTCTACCGACTGAGCTATCGAGCCTAGAAATATGTATTTCATGTATATGGAGGAGGAAGAGGGATTCGAACCCCCGCGGGCTTTGACACCCCTGTCGGTTTTCAAGACCGATCCCTTCAGCCAGACTTGGGTATTCCTCCGAGTTTAAAATGGACCCTGCAGGACTCGAACCTGCGACCGATCGGTTATGAGCCGATAGCTCTAACCAACTGAGCTAAGGGTCCTTATAAGTAGCGGCGGAGGGGATCGAACCCACGACCTCACGGGTATGAACCGTACGCTCTCGCCAGCTGAGCTACGCCGCCATATGGCTCCACAGGTAGGGTTCGAACCTACGACCGATCGGTTAACAGCCGATTGCTCTACCACTGAGCTACTGTGGAATAAGAATTGTAGAAAAGTTTATTTCTTAACTATGTTTATTTGTTCCGCTGTCCTCATACTATTATATGAAGTCAGCTTACTTTAAGATAGTGCTATGTAAAAAATCTCATTCATTTTACTTTCACTTTTGCTTCCCTTGGATATTATAATAGATTTGAGATCAGTTTGTCCAATGAAATATGTATATAAAATAAAATGAATTTATTAAGTAAATAATTTATCCCTAAAAGAGACGACAAGATATAATTTACCATGGAATTTATATCTTGTCAATCCTTTTTTAAAAATATTTATTTTTAGAGGAATTATTGGTTTCCATTAAGTACTTCTTCAGCAATATTTACTGCATGATCCCCTATTCTTTCTAAATTACTTATAATATCGACAAATACAATTCCAGCCGATCCTGTACAAAGAGCTTCATTCATACGAATAATATGCTTTTTTCGGAAACTTCTTTCCATCTTATCTATTTGATCCTCTTTTTGAATGACAGCTAATGCTTCTTCTCTGTCCAATGATTCAAGAGATTTTACAGCCTGATTTACAGTGGAAATAGTTAAATCAAACATTTCATGAAGATCTTCATGTGCATGTTCTGTTAAATTTATCTTATTCGAAATTTTATATTCCATTAATTCTATAATGTTCTCAAAATGATCTCCTATTCGTTCTATGTCACGAACGCTATCCATTAACGCAGTATGTTTAGAACTGTCTGCTTCTGATAATGTTTTGCTTGAAATGCTAACTAAATAATTCGTTATTTCTCTATCCAGATTATTCAATGCTCCTTCTATTTGCATTGCCATCTCTGAATGTTTTTCTTGTTGGGTCATAACATATAGGCTTGTTTCTTCTAAACCTTTTACACTGTATTCCCCCATACGAATAATCTCAGATTTAGCTTGATCGAGCGCTACAGTGGGAGATTGTTCGATAAAGATTGGGTCTAAGTGCTGAGGTTTGTATTCTATTGTCACATCTTCCCCTGGTATTATCCTTGTAACGATCCACGCTAAAGCACCAATAAAAGGGAATTGGATAATCGTATTAGCTATATTAAAACTTCCGTGAGCAAAGGCTATCGTCATTTCTGGGTTAAGATTAAATGTACTTTGTAAGAACATTACAAAACTTACAAAAAATCCTAATATAATCATAAATATAACTGTTCCGATAACATTGAATGTGACATGGGTAAAAGCAGCTCTTCTTGCTGCAACAGAAGTACCGATAGATGCTAATATTGCTGTTATTGTTGTACCAATATTGTCACCAAACAGTACAGGTATTGCAGCATGTAATGTGATTGCACCCTCGGAAAATAATCCTTGCAAAATACCGACTGTCGCACTAGAACTTTGCACAATTAGTGTAAAAACTGTACCAATTACTACTCCTAATATCGGATTATCACTCATATTAACAGTTAAATCGTGAAAAGCTTCTAAAGATCGTAATGGTTTCATCCCGTTACTCATTAACCCTAAACCAAAAAATAATGCACCAAATCCAAAAATAGCTTGTCCAATCACATTTATTTTTTGACTTTTAAAGAAAAATAACATAAAACAACCAACTGCAATAATTGGTAACGCATATTCTCCAATATCTAAACCAATTATGAAAGCTGTAATAGTAGTACCGATATTAGCTCCCATAATGACACCAATTGCTTGTCGAAATGTCATGAATCCAGCATTAACTAATGCAACAGTTAATACCGTTGTCCCAGAACTACTCTGGATAAGCACTGTAACAAGTATTCCAGCAAGTACACCTAGAAATGGATTACTTGTAAACCGGTCTAAAATATCACGTAGCCTGTCCCCAGCAAATTTTTGGAGACCATCTCCCATAAATTTAATTCCTAATAAAAAGATCCCTAAACCACCAATAAATTCAAAGAGAATGGATTGTAAGTCGATTGATTCTGTCAATTGTTAATCATCTCCGAGCACATAATAATATTACACTCCTATTATTATGAAATATTAAATAGATGTAAAGTATATTTCGGATATTTAACATTAAATTTACAAACGATATAAGGCCATTTGACTTTCTTATATTTCCTTCACTAAAATTCGTGTCCCATCTACTTGTGTAACTTGGACTTTTGTGCCTTTTTTTATCCATTGTGCATTGGAAATTGCACTATAATCCTTTTCATCAATTAAAATTGTACCAACAGGGCGTAAATCTGTTAATGTTATGCCTTCTTTTCCTACTAATGATTCAAATTCCTTATTCAATGAAGAATAACCAGCTTCTTTTGTTAAACGGTCTTTTAGCGTAATTTTACTCCACATGTTTCGTCTTTTAAATATTTTAAGGAAAGTAAAAGACAATCCACCACCTAATAATACCCCGATAACTGCGTATAAACCTGCGTAAAAGTTAGGAGCTGCTATTGTAACAGACAAGATCATTCCTGCAAGTCCCAACGTTGCAAGTGTTCCGTCATTTAAAATTTTACCATCGATGATTATTAGTAATAAACTAACAAAATAAATAATAAGCATAGTTATAAAAACAGATGGGTCTACTAAAAACATATAGAAATATAAAACAATAAAACCTATTCCTAAAATACCAAAGAATCCTCTCATATTAACAAGAATTTCTCCTATTAAGAATAATGTACCCAATCCCACAATAACAAAACCAATCCAATCAGTAGAAAAAATTGCATCCATATGAGTACCTCCTAATAAATAAATTTCCGGATGTGATATGTATATGTCGCTTACTAAAAAAATTTGTCTGTATACTTTTATTATACTGTTAATTGTAAGTTTGTATAATGATATTAAAAAAGAAACAAATATAACAAATAATTCATCAAGTTTACCCTTATATGTGGATAATGGATTTAAATCAATAAAAATAAAAACAACTACAGGTGATACTATTTTATCTGTAACTGAACATATTAATGGAGAAGTTTTAAATGATATGACAATGGAAAATATATTGGATGATTTTAATAACCTGAATCCGAATGTGAATTCCTTAGAATTAACACCCGGGGAGTATTATTATTTTCCGGTTTACAAGGACCTTGTACAAAACTAAAAAAATTCGAATTGATTAAATACATAAATCAATTCGAATTCCTTTTTTTGTCTAATTGTTAATCATTTATATAAGAGGTAAAATAAAAAGCCGCACAAGAATTGATAAAACACCAATAACAATAGCAGTATTACCTAAAATAGGTGCTTCTCTATTTCTTGCAATAAATCCAACAATGATTCCTGCGCCCGCAAATAGAATTGGTATTATGAAGAATGAAATTGCACTAAGTGCGATCGCGATCCATCCATACATATTTTGTACTTCCTCATGTCGATCTTCATTATCTCGATCAAAATCACGACGTTCATCTCTATTTTCACCGATTGGCGTAGGTGGGTCCTCCAACATTTCTGCTGCCGTTTCTTCTTTAAAAATATGCTCATTATCCAATCGTCGATTAGTATTAATATCTTCGGCAATAGGATGGTCAGCATCATTTAGAAGGTTGTCCTTTGACGGATCATTTAAATTTTGATTTTCCAATAGCTAAACCCCCTTTTCGATTAGGTAGGTATAGTTTATGGAGTATTTATGAATTCATTTATGTTATTTATTACATATTATTGCATTATTTTATTAAGAAGGTTTTCATCAAACGTACCATTTTTTATCATTTCAATTTCGAATTTATATGGTGGCTTTTTATTTTTCTTATCTGACCCCACATACGGTGTTTCCAAAATTTTTGGAATATCTTTGAATTCTTCATGAAAAATAACATAATGTAATGCTTTGTATCCAATATGTCCGAATCCGATATTTTCATGGCGATCTTTTTGTGCACCACGTTCATTTTTACTGTCATTCACATGTACTACCTTGATACGGTCTACACCAATAATTTTATCAAATTCATTAAGAACATCATCAAAACCATCGGCAATATGGTATCCTGCATCATGAATATGGCAAGTATCTAAACAAACACTTAATTTTTCATTATGTGTTACTCCATCAATAATTTTAGCAATTTCATCAAAACTTCTACCAATTTCCGTTCCTTTACCAGCCATTGTTTCTAATGCTATTTGCACCTTTTGATCCTTTGTGATGACTTCATTTAAACCCTCAATAATTTTCTTAATACCCTCATCAACCCCTGCTCCCACATGAGCGCCTGGATGTAAAACAATTTGACGTGCTCCTAAAGCCTCTGTTCGTTCAATTTCATTTTTTAAAAAAGTAACTCCCAATTCAAAAGTGGCTGGTTTTATTGTGTTAGCAATATTTATAATATATGGTGCGTGGACTATGATGTTATTTATACCATTTTCTTTCATATGTGCTAGTCCCGCTGCAATATTTAACTCTTCAATAGGCTTTCGTCTCGTATTTTGTGGTGCACCTGTATAAATCATAAATGTATTTGCCCCATAAGAAACAGCCTCTTCACTAGACCCTAACAACATTTTCTTTCCACTCATCGATACATGAGAACCTAAGTTTACCATTTTTTCCACCCCGTTATTTTCTATTTCTACGACCTTCTCTTTTTAATCGACTCTTTATTCGTTCTTGTTGTTTCTTCATTTTCTTTTTATAGCCTGGTTTTACTTTTTGAGGTTTTTTTACTCGACTCCATGCTTCTTTATCGAGTTTAGTTGAAACATTTTTTCGCAACTGGCGTTTATTAAAACGATTCGTTTCAATCCATTCCCCATTTTTAACATCAGAAAAAGTAAATGTAATCCCATTCTTTTCTAAACGTTCAATTAATGACGTATCCTCTTCCTTAAAAAAGCTGATTGCAGTACCCGATAATCCCGCTCTTGCTGTTCTACCAACACGATGTATATAAAATTCAACTTCTTTTGGCAACTCCACATTAATTACATGACTTGCACCCTTAATATCGATACCTCTAGATGCTAAATCTGTCGCGACAATGTATTGATAGCGAAGATCTAAAATTGCTTTTACCATTCTTTTTCTTTCACGACTTGTTAAACCGCCATGTAGGACACCTACATTTAAACCTTTTTCTACCAATTTGTCCCCTAACTCATTGGCTGACTCTTTACTATTTGTAAATAAAATTGCTACATATGGCTGAATAACTTCGGATATGTCCATTATTTTATTTACAATATCCTGATGCTTAATCTCGATCAAGCGATGTTCCATCTTTTCAGGAGATATCCCATTTTCTATTTTAATATGAATTGGTTGAGCTAAATATTTCTTCAAAAATGGCTGAAGTTGTTGTGGAATCGTAGCAGAAAAAACTAAAAGTTGTACATCTTTTTTGCTCCGAACTAGCAGCTCGTCTATCGTATCAATAAAACGAAAATCCAGCATCAAATCTGCTTCATCAATGACAAACGAAGTTGCTGAATAGATAGAAAGAGCTCCCTCATTGATCATATCTAAAATTCGACCTGGCGTCCCAACTACAATATGAGGCTTTTTCTCTAGTTGCTTTATCATACGCTGTCTATCAACACCGCCGACAATTAATCGTGAAATCCATACTTGCTCTTTATTAGCATACGTAGTCATCGTTTTAATCTCTTCGTATATTTGCATCGATAATTCCCTTGTCGGTGCCGTGATAACTATTTGTACTTCTTGTGAAGATTCATCAATTCTATTAAGTAATGGCAATAAATAAGCATGAGTTTTTCCTGAACCAGTTTGGGATTGACCAATAATACTTTTACCATTTAATATTGCGGGTATTGCCTCTTTCTGAATTTCTGTAGGCGTTTGAAAGTAAAGCTTATCAACTATATTTAATATTGTATTATTTAAACCTATTTGTTTAAAATTAATTTCAGACATTATATACTCCTTTCAATTAAACAAATTGAAATGGATCTGTATTTACTTTTGACTCAATGATTGGCAAATCTGGTAGTTTTTTTAGTAAGAATTCTTTCGTAGCCTGCTTCATAATCTTTTCAATATAGTGACCAGCATCAATAATAGTCAGTCCCATTTCCTGTGCATCCTGTGCCATATGGAAGGTTACGTCACCAGTGATAAATGCATCTGCCCCCATTTTTTTCGCGTGGTACAAATATTTTTCACCACTGCCACCAATGATTGCTACTGATTTAACCATTTTATCTTGATTACCTGTCACTCGCAAGTGATTGATTTGATAAGCTTTTTTAATTTGATTACATAACTCTTGAACTTTAACCGGACGTTCTAACGTACCAATACGGCCTAGGCCAATAGAATTGCCAATATGTTTTAATGGATACAGATCATACGCGACTTCCTCATATGGATGAGCTTCTTTCATTGCTGAAAGCACTCGTTTATACTCTTTTTCCTTAATAATTGTTTCAATTTTAATTTCATTTACAATTTCTAATTTGTTTTTACTGCCAATATACGGGTTTGTTCCTTCCATAGGCATAAAAGTACCTTGCCCAGAAGTTTGAAATGTACAATGACTGTAATTACCAATATAACCTGCCCCTGAATCACCTAGAGCCTCTCTTACTTGTCCAGCATATGTTTCCGGGACAAAAACGATTAGTTTTAAGAATTCTTCTGTCCTTATATCGACAAGTGGCTTCGTATGATTTACTTTCAAAGCTTCAGAAAGTAAATCATTTACCCCGCCTTCCGCAACATCTAAATTAGTATGCGAAGCATAAACAGTAATATTATGTTCAATTAGCTTTTTAATTACTTTTCCTTTCACTGTTTGAAAATTAATTTGCTTTAATGGTTTAAAGATAAGCGGGTGATGTGCCAGGATCAAGTTAACTTCTTGCTCAATTGCTTCATCCACAACAGACTCTATTACATCTAAGGTAACTAAAACTTTCTTTGTTTTATCTTCAGCAGTCCCTACTTGAAGCCCGACATTATCCCAATCATATGCTAAATCTGTCGGTGCCCATTGTTCAAGTGCTTTAAAAATCTGTCCATGAGTAATTTGTTTCACGATAAAACCTCCTCAATCCACCGTAACTGGGTCTCATATAGAGTAAGTTTTTCTTCATCCATGTTTTTAGCATGTTTCATCTGACGAATAACATGTAGTAATTTAATTCGTTCATGCTCCCATTTTTTTAAAAATACAGGAGTTTTTTCATTTATTAATATTGGTCCAAACATAAATTGTTTTTCAATTAACATTGTTTCTTGATACAAAGTTTCTGATTTTTTCTCACCAATAATTATTTCGTATATATGATCATTTTCTTCCATAATAACTTCATTCACTAAGGAATATCCATTATGAAATAACCATTGTCGTACTAAATGAGCATGGTTGTTAGGTTGTAAAATAAGCCGATTAACATGATTTAATTTTTTCGACCCATTCGCAAGTATTTTACTTATCAGGCTACCACCCATACCGGCAACTACAATTTCATTAATATGATCGTTATCCTGAATCACATCGAGACCATTTCCTAATCTGACCTCTATTCTTTTCGCCAGGTCATATTGTTGTACTGTTTCAATTGCTCTTCTGTACGGGCCCTCTCGAACTTCGCCAGCAATTGCTTGAGCAAATGGATCGTGTAAACAAACATAACATGGAAGATAGCCATGATCCGAACCAATATCAGCAAAGCATGTTTTAGCGGTTAAAAAAGACGCGATCATTTTTAATCGATGTGATAATTTTGACTCTATTTTCATCATACTCACCTATATTTGTATAAAATCGAGAAAAGCTTTCTGTTTGTACAGAAAGCTTACACTAAAAATTACATTATGTTAATTATTTCATTTCACTTAGCCATTCAGCTAGTAAGTCTGCTTCTTCATTTCCTACAAGACCGCCTGGCATACTTCCTTGGCCATTCATAATAATTTCATGAATATCGTCAGCTGAATGGTCACTTCCTACTTTCGTCAAGTCAGGGCCAGCTCCTCCGGATAAATCATCACCATGACAGCTAGCACATGATTTAGAGAAAATTTCTTCAGGATCTGTTGCAACTTCTCCCTGTTCTTCAACTTCTCCGCCATTTTCTTCAGCAAGTCGAATATCATCACGTTGATAAACGCCAATATAAAAGACTATAATCGCTGCAAATATACCTACGATAGCTATGATTCCAAATGGGAGAACATTTTTCTTCATGACGCTACTTCCTCCTTATGTAATTGTTATGTATTTCTTATGAATTAAGACTATCCTTATTCTACTCGAAAATCCTTTTAGTTTAAAGTAATAATACATAACCTAAGTAATTAAAGGATAGAGTTATGAAAATTATGTAAATAATTTCATAATGAAGGACATTATGAAATTATTCTAGAAAATCTTTAAGTCGTTTACTTCTACTAGGGTGACGCAGTTTTCTAAGCGCTTTTGCTTCAATTTGACGAATTCGTTCTCGTGTAACACCAAATACTTTTCCTACTTCTTCAAGAGTACGGGTACGACCATCATCTAACCCAAAACGCAAACGTAATACATTCTCCTCACGATCAGTAAGTGTGTCAAGGACATCTTCTAATTGTTCCTTCAACAATTCATATGCGGCATGATCAGATGGAGAAACTGCTTCCTGATCTTCAATAAAATCACCTAAATGAGAATCATCTTCCTCACCGATTGGTGTCTCTAACGAAACTGGTTCTTGAGCTATTTTTTGAATATCTCTCACCTTTGCTGGAGATAATTCCATTTCTTTTCCAATTTCTTCTGGTGTAGGCTCTCTTCCAAGATCTTGTAGCAATTGACGTTGAACACGGATTAATTTATTGATCGTTTCTACCATATGAACTGGAATCCGGATAGTTCGTGCCTGATCTGCAATGGCTCTAGTTATTGCTTGTCTAATCCACCATGTTGCATACGTACTAAATTTAAATCCTTTTTCATGATCAAATTTTTCTACAGCTTTAATAAGACCCATATTCCCTTCTTGAATTAGATCTAAAAAAAGCATACCTCTACCAACATACCGTTTTGCAATACTGACAACAAGTCGTAAGTTTGCTTCTGCAAGCGCGCGACTTGCTTCTTCATCACCTTGTTTAATACGTTGAGCAAGCTTAACTTCTTCTTCTGCCGTTAATAAATCAACTCTGCCGATTTCCTTCAGATACATTCGAACTGGATCATTAATTTTAATGCCTAATGGTACGCTGAGGTCTCTTAGATTATCTTCATTGGTTAGGTCCTCTTTTAATGCCTCTTCATCTTCAGCATCACCAATAACCTCTACACCCTGCTCCTCGAGGTACTCATAAAATTCATCAATTTGTTCTGGTTCAATCTCAAAAGTTGATAAACGATCTGCTACTTCCTCATATGCTAATACACCATTCTTTTTTCCCGCTTCGAGCAATTCTTCTTTTACTTGCTCAAGTGTTGCATCATTTTCCATTGTTTGAGAAGATTTATTTTCTGACATAAGTCCCCTTCCCTCCTTATTACAAACTTATTTCATCTTTTTGAGCTGTTTCTCAATTTCGATTATTTCTAATCCAATTTTTGCTGCCAAAATTGGATTTTGTTCGCTTTTTTGCTTTTCTCTTAAAGTACGAAGATAAGTGATATCAGTGGCCTCCATTTTAATTTGATGAATATAATCATTTATTTCTTCTTCGGTAATTGCATCATTGACCTGTGTTAATGCTAATTCAGTCACAATTTTCTTTAATGAATCATCTTCAAGTTTATCAATCAGTTCACTTACATTGACCGTATTTTTCTCTTCGTAAAGAGCATATAAATGAGTTAAAATAATTTTATGGTGATCTATATTAAATCCAACACCCAATTTTTCTTGTACTTTATCAATAATAAATGGGTGTTTGAACATATGAGCCATTAATTTTCTTTCGGCATTTTGATATGCAGGCTGAATCATCACTTTTTGATACGTATAAGGTTTTGTATTAGTATTACTGTTATTTGCTGTGTTATCCTTTAAATTGTTTCTTTTTTTATATTGGTTAATATCATATTGTATAATTTCAGTTGATAAATTAAACTCTGTTGCAATTTCATTCACATAATATTCTCGCTCAATCGGACTTTCGATTGTCGCTAATTGTTTTATTATTTCTTCGATATAAGCAATTCTTTCACTATCAATAGAAAGATTATAATCCCTCTTTTTAACATACATAAAAAATTTAAAATATGTTTTGCTATAATCAATAACTTGCTTAATAAACTCTTCACCGCCATGAGCAGAAATATACTCATCCGGGTCCATATTATTCTTTACTTCTGCAACTTTTACTTCACAACCAATATTCTTTAACAATGTTGCAGCTTGATAACTTGCATTTACTCCAGCCTCGTCTGCATCATAACAAATAATTATTGTATCAACATAACGCTTTAATAAGCGAGCTTGATGTTCCGTTAATGATGTACCTAAAGTAGCAACTACATTTTTTATACCTGCTTGATAGGCTGTAATTACATCCATATACCCTTCAAAAAGGATTACTTCATTCTGTTTTCGAATATGATTTTTAGCTAAATTAAAGTTGTATAAAATACTTCCTTTATGAAACAATGCATGTTCTGGACTGTTTAAATATTTGGGAGTTTGATCTTGCAATGCTCTCGCACCAAAACCAACTGTTTTTCCTAAATGATTCTTAATTGGAAACATTATTCTTCCCCGAAAGGGATCAACAAACTCATTGTTTTCCCGGGGCGATAATAAACCAGCTTTCACTAAGAGTTGAGGATGAAAACCTTTTTTTTCTAAGAACTGTACAGTAAATTCACTATTCAATGGGGCAATCCCCAGTTGGAATTCATCCATAGTATTTTCATTTAATCCTCTATTTTGAAAGTACTCTAAGCCAAGCTTTCCATCGTCAGCATATTTTAAAAGATGGTGATAATACTTAGTAAGCCAATCATATGCAGATAATAATTGCTGATCCTCATCAGATAAGGATGTTTTATTTGAACGAGTTTCAGGTAATTGGATTCCTGCTCTATTAGCCAAAAACTGTATAGCCTCTATAAAAGTAAATGTCTCCATTTCCATTAAAAATGTGATGACATTCCCACCTTTACCACAGCCAAAACAGTGAAAAATTTGTTTTTCTTTCGTAACAGAAAATGATGGTGAATTTTCACTGTGGAAAGGACATAATCCAAAGTAATTTCGACCTTGTTTTTTTAATTGAACATATTCTTCAATTACTTCAACAATGTCATTTTCTCCTCGAATGCTTTCAATGACGTCTTCAGGTATCTCTGTAAACATGTCCACCACCAAATCTCATCTTTACTGATAATATACTAATTCTATACGATCCTTAAAAACTCCTGCATGTTTCGACAATCTTTTTAACAAATCGAAAAAAAAGTTCCTTCTTTTAATATTTCATTGTTTTAAAGAAGGAATGTTTCGTCTAAAATATCCATACTTACTTACTATATTCCCAAATATATCATTTTCTAAACGTACATACTTAGTACAACATAACATTATAGTATATATGTATTATATTGTCTAGTCAATTATGCTTTTATCTTTCCGATATTTTTGTAAAATAATATTTGCAGTTTCTTCTACTGCCTTATTTGATACGTCAATAACTTCACAACCTATTTTATCAACTATCTTATTAAAAAAAGTAAGTTCTTCATCGATTCGCTTTAACGTTGCGTATGTTGCATGATCTCCCAAACCAAGAGCTTTTAATCTTTCTTTTCGAATTTCATTTAATTTATCACTACTAATTCTAAGTCCAATACATCTTGACTTATCAATACGAAACAGTTCTTCTGGAGGATCTACTTCTGGAACTACTGGAACATTTGCAACTTTCAAACGCTGATGTGCTAAATATTGTGATAATGGGGTTTTTGATGTTCTAGAAACGCCAATAAGTACAATGTCTGCCCGAGATATTCCTCTAGGATCTCGTCCGTCATCATATCTAACAGCAAACTCAATGGCTTCTATTCGTTTAAAATAATCTTTGTCTAATTTATAAACTAATCCTGGTTCTAGTCTGGGCTCGTGTTTAAACGTTCTTTCCATTGCTTCCATCATTGGGCCCATAAAGTCTACCACTTCAATATTCATTTCTTTTGCTCTTTTGTTCATATAATTTCTTAATTCTGGATCTACTAATGTATATCCGATCAATGCTGTCTTATCTTTAACAATTTCTAACGTTTCATCAATCGTTGCTTTATCTTCCACATAAGGGATTCTTTGAATTTTATAATTTCCATTAGTAAATTGACTTAATCCAGCTTTAATAACGAGTTCGGCAGTTTCACCGACTGAGTCTGATAACACATATACAGATGGACTATTCATTTTTTATCCCTCTTTCTAAACTTGTTCATCAAGTATTAATTCTACAAATGCTTTTGTAATATTTGTCTTAGTAATTCTTCCGATAACATGTAAACCTTCTGGCATATCTTTGACAACAGGCAAGCCGTCAATCTGTTTATCGATTAATTTTTTGGCACTTTCAATAAGTAAATCTTCGGATCGACACACAGTTATATTCGGCATACGAGTCATAATAATATGTACGGGTATATTATTTAAATCCTGATTCCCTAAACTGGCACGAAGTAAATCTTTCCGTGATAGCACACCCGTTAAGCAACCAGGCTCATTTACAACAAATAAAGTCCCCACATCCCCAAGAAACATTGTTGAAATCGCATCATATACAGAAGCATCTTCCTTAACTACTACTGGTACAGACTGAAATTGTTTCACTTTAAATTTTTTAACTTTTTCTGTAAGCAGTTCTGAGCCTGTTTTACCTGTGAAAAAATAACCGACACGCGGACGCGCATCCAAATAGCCTGCCATTGTTAAGATAGCTAGGTCTGGCCGCAATGTTGCTCTTGACAAATTTAATTTTTCAGCAATTTGTTCCCCAGTAATTGGGCCATTTTCTTTTACAATTTCTATTATTATTTCTTGACGCTCTGATAACTCCACTTTTTCACCACCTACCTATCTCCATGTGATGCTTCCTTTACGTACTATTATAGTATAAATAGTGATAAAAAGAAAAAGCCTATTCAACTATATCTATATTAAGCTGATATAGGCTTTTTACTTACTATTGATGTTGTTTCCATTCAATTTGGGTCATATCTGCATACTGTTCAATTAGATTGGAAAGATGATATACGAGTGAAAGACGATTTCGTTTGATCCGTTCATCTTCAGCCATTACCATATTATGTTCAAAAAATGTATGAATTGGTTCTGCTAGTTTACTTAACTGTGAAAGAGCTTCTTCCGCATCCGCTTTTGTTTCTGCTTTCGAAAATGAATCGCGAATAGATAAGAATGTGTTGTACAATTGTTGTTCAGAATCTGTTTGAAATAAAGACTCTTCTATTACATTCTCTTGATGTTTCTTACCTAAATTCATTACCCTAACAAGCGCTTCTTGCACCGGTCTAAATGAGTCATCATTTCTTTTTTGTGATAATAATTTTGCTTTTTCTGCTGTATAATAAAAAATTCCAACTTGATTAGTTACTACTGATTTAACTACATCTTGTTCAATCTCTCGTTCCGTTAAAATATAGGTGGCTCTATTTTTTATAAAATGATGAATATCTTCTTTTATTTTTTCATCCGTTATATCGTACAGATCTTCCGTAATGTTTAGCAAGCTTTCAACAGAAAGATCCCATTTCTGATCCAATAAAATTCGTAAGATTCCAATGGCCTGTCTTCTCAAACCATAAGGATCCTGTGAACCGGTAGGTACGAGTCCTACAGAAATACATCCTATTATTGTATCGAGTTTATCAGCGATAGCTACGATAGCCCCTACTTCAGTACTCGGCAAGCTGCCATTTGATTGAACAGGTAAATAATGCTCTTTAATAGCCTTTGCAACTTCTTCTTTTTCACCAAAATGAAGTGCATACTTTTCTCCCATAATTCCTTGTAATTCAGGGAATTCATTTACCATATCAGTAACTAAATCAAATTTACATATTTCGGCTGCTCTTACGGCTAAATTAGTTAGCCTTTCATCTAGACCTAATTGATTGCAGATTTTTTGTGTAATCAAAGAAATATTTTGCGATTTTTCGTAAATCGTACCTATTTTGTCTTGAAAAACGACTGTTTTAAGTTTTTCCAAATAAAAATCGATGGAATGCTTTTGATCTTCATCATAAAAGAAAGCAGCATCTGCCAAGCGAGCTCGTAGGACTTTTTCATTTCCACGAATCACATTTGTTATTTCTTTGTCATCTCCATTACGCACACCGACAAAATAAGAAAGTAATGAACCATTTTCTTCTGTCAATACAGGGAAATAGCGTTGGTGTTCTGCCATAGAAGTGATTAACGTTTCAGATGGAAGATTTAAATATTCTTCTTCAAACTGTCCATAAAAAGCAGTAGGGTATTCAACTAAGTTTCTCACTTCTTCCAGTAAATCTTTTTCAACCGAAATATAATAGCCCGTTTCTTTTGCAAGTTCGTCAATTTGTTCAACAATAATCTTTTCTCGTTTAAATGGGTCAGCAATTACATAATTTTTTTCCAGCATAGTTTCATACATTAATGGATCAGTAAGAATGCATTTATCTCCTAAGAAACGATGTCCATATGTCACATTATCTGTTTTAACATGAGCTACTTCAAACGGAATAACTTTATTATCATAAAGGGCGACTAACCAACGGATCGGTCGGGCGAATCGATATGTATCGCTTCCCCACCGCATTGTTTGCGGAAAATGAATGGATGAAATGATATCTGCAAAACCTGGTAAAATATCCTCCGTTTTTTTCCCATCAATTCGTTTTTCTATAAAAATATATCGGGTATTTTTCACTTCTTTCATATAAATATCTTCTGGATTTTTCCCTTGTCCTTTAGTGAAACCGATTGCCGCTTTTGACCATTCACCGTTCTCATCTTTTGCAATTTTCTCTTGGGGCCCTCTTACCTCTTCGGTTATTGTCGTTTGATAGTCCGCTATCGAATGAATTTGAACTGCAAGACGGCGAGGAGTGGAGTATGTCTTGATTTTTTCAAATTGTATATGATTTTCCTCTAACCACTTCTTCGTAAGATTGTATAATTGTTTTTCTGCTTGATCAATAAATCTTGCTGGTAATTCTTCTAAACCAATCTCAAATAATACATGCTTACTCATTATTTTTTTCCTCCATTTTAAGCATTGGAAATCCTAAGCGCTCTCTTTCTTTAATATAAGCCTTCGCAATGCTTCTTGCTAAGTTCCTAACTCTAGCTATATAACCTGTTCTTTCCGTTACCGAAATGACACCTTTCGCATCTAATAAGTTAAATGTATGTGAACATTTTAGAACATAATCATATGCCGGAAAAATCAACCCTTTTTCCATTGTCGCTTTCGCTTCTTCTTCATATAGCGAAAACAAAGTAAATAGTGTCTCTGTATTTGATGTTTCAAATGCATATGTTGAGTGCTCATATTCCGGCTGAAGAAAAATATCTTTAACCGTAACTCCATCTACCCATTCTAAGTCAAAAACATTTTCTTTATCCTGAATATAAGAAGCCAATCTTTCAATCCCGTACGTAAGTTCAACCGCAACTGGGTCTGCCTCTAATCCACCTATTTGCTGAAAATAAGTAAATTGAGTAATTTCCATTCCATCTAACCAAACTTCCCATCCGAGACCTGAGGCTCCAAGTGTTGGATTTTCCCAATTATCTTCTACAAATCGAATATCATGATGTAATGGATTAATTCCCAACTTAACTAGTGACTCTAAATAAAGATCTTGAATATTATCCGGGGATGGCTTCATAATCACTTGAAACTGGTGATGCTGATAAAGTCTATTTGGATTTTCACCATATCTGCCATCGTCAGGCCTACGTGAAGGCTCTACATAAGCTACATTCCAAGGTTCTGGACCAAGACTTCTTAATAAAGTCATTGGTGACATTGTCCCTGCCCCTTTTTCTACATCATAGGCTTGCATTAAAATACAGTCATGTTTTGACCAATAGTTTTGTAACGTTAAAATCATTTCTTGGATATTCATTGCTTCTCTCCTTAAAATTAGATTGATACAAGAGTGTTTTTTGCGTCATTTCATACAAAAAAATCCGTCCCTATGCCTTTTTTCTATAAAAAGACATAGGGACGGATTCTTGCCCGCGGTTCCACCCTATTTGCTGTTCACTTAATTGTTTCCAGCCACTTTATTAATTATAAATGCTCCAGGGTGCCTCCGTCATTGTGCTATTATCCAGCTCTCACCTTCCTGGACTCGCTATAAATAGGAATACAACACGTTTATCCCCTTCGTTGCATATTGTTACAAATAAATCATACACAATCTTCTGGTCTTTTGCAACAAAAATCATTTTATCTTTATTCATTAAACAAATCTAATTGGGATAAGAATTTTCTTGACTTAAGTACATAACCCCCATATTGATCATAATAATGGTTTAAAAGCGTCCGTAAAAGCTGGATGTTTTTTTCTTTTACTGAAATATTTCCAACTCGCTCTAGTCCGACACTCCCAAAAATTGTCATTAATCTCGACATGGAATTTTCAAGCCTAATTGCTCTATGATCTAAATGTGAACATTCGACACATAGTAAGCCCCCTTCTTGAATTGAAAATATAAAAGGATGTTCTTTTTTACCACAGTTTACACATTGATCAACAATTGGAGCAAAACCACCCTTTTTATACATTTTCATTTCATACATCATGACTGGGATCATAAATAGTTCCTTCTCATTAATCCAATCAAGTGTTTGACAAAGTTGATCGTATATAAAAGGGTCGGGTTCACTCTGTTCCAATAACTTATCTGTTAATTCAATTATATAAGATGCGTAAGCAGTTTTTTCAATATTTTCTCGAATGTGACGATGGGATTTAATAATACCTCCTTGTTGTAACGTGCTAAGTCCCTTCGTAACATAAATTAAAAATTCTCCTCGGATAAAAACTTGTGATAGTGAACTTAATTTACTTTTAGGCTTATTTGCACCACGTGCAATTGCTGTCAATTTACCCATTTGTTTTGTAAAAATAGTAATTATTTTATGAGTTTCCCCGTAGTCCCGGGTTTTTAAGACAATTCCTTCAACTTGTTTTAGCATATAATTTTCTCCTCAATACTATATGCTACATTTTTGTTTGAAAGGTTGCAATATCTTCGCTCTTTAGTTCTTCCTTTTCTAGCTGTTCATTTTCTAACTGTTTCAACAATAAATAGGTTTCAACGTTTCCTGTTTGCAGAAATAAATTCCAGATCATATTGTTCACAAGAAACCTTCCTTTCCTTTATTTTGTTGTATTTTGAAAATGTAACTTACTATTAGAATTTCCTAAATCAGAACAATAATGAATATTAATTTTTACCAATGTTATTCATTATTGAAACCATATTGCATTAATAATGACTGTCTATTACGCCAATCCTTTTGAACTTTTACCCATAAATCTAAATACACTTTTTTATCCGTCATTGTTTCAATTTCATTTCTCGCTTCCTGCCCAATTTTTTTAAGCATACTACCTTGTTTTCCGATTAAAATACCTTTTTGTGATTTTCGTTCTGTTATGATCACTGCTTGAATATATATTCTATTGTGGCTTCTTTCCTCCATCTTCTCAATCATCACATTAATGGAATGAGGTACCTCTTCTTTTGTGTGAATTAATACTTTCTCTCTAATTAATTCACTATACAAAAATGTCTCTGTTTTATCTGTAATTTGTTCTTCGTCGTAATATTTTGGCCCTACAGGTAAATGCTTTTTAATTAAAGAAATTAAATTGCCGACATTGTTTCCATTTAAGGCCGAAATAGGAATTACCTCTTCAAAATCACATTTATCTTTATATTGATCAATAATTGGAAACAACTGGTCTGGATGAATTAAATCAACCTTATTAATCAATAAGAAAACAGGACTAGAAACTTTTTTTAACTTTTCTAGTATAAATTCATCACCTTTTCCGTATCCCTCTTTTGCATTAATCATAAATAAAACTACATCTACATCTTCTAAAGATTGAATCGATACATCAACCATAAAGTCACCTAGACGATGCTTTGGTTTATGAATTCCCGGGGTATCGATAAAAATAATCTGTGAATCTTCTTCTGAAACAATTCCGTGGATCGTATGTCGTGTAGTTTGTATTTTGTCACTTATGATGGAAATCTTTTCACCGATAATTTGATTCATTAAAGTTGATTTACCGACATTTGGTCTTCCAATAATAGTGACAAAGCCTGAGTGATGTTCTTCTGTCATTTTGCTCCTCCTGATTGTCCTGTTATTTTACATATAATACTACATAACAGATTAAAATTTAATGATTTCGACAAAGCTTATAAAAGAAAGATGTTTTTCGCAACTTTTCGCAAAATTATTCATGGATACATTTCAACATATTCATCTTTACTCAATCAGTGAAAAAGAACTAAAAGCTTAAGACGGCCGTTTATCGACGTACAAATTGGAGAGCTTCTAATGAAATAAAGGATACACGGCAGCTACTAAGAGCCAATGTTGACTATTCCCCAACGGTATAAGGGCGTCAAAGCATCTGTCTAAAGCCAATCAGCATGTCTTCTTCATCGTAGGAAGAAGATCGAAATTTGCTAGTCGTCGAGTGATTATGCAAGACGAAGCTCTTTCTGTAAGTTAAGCACATTGAAAGTACAATTATAATTTCCTCAACTTTCGCACCAACAAAGTGAGTTTAAGCAGATACGTCGATTAACTCATAAATGCTTCCAATTAGAGTCTTGACAACCTTAATCATGATAAAGCTATTTGCATAAAAGTACGTAAACTGCGCAGTAACTGCATCAATTTTATTAATTTCCGGAAACCGCTTCGGAAAAATACTTCGCTTTCCGCGGGCACGGCCTCAGCTTCTGTAGCTTCTCGTTAACGAGAAGCTACAGGGATCTTCGGACTCGTGGGACTGCCACTAACGTTCGTCCCATCGAGAACCATTTGCTGTTCCTGCAGGAGTCTTCGTATTTTTCCTACGCTAGCATGTAAATTTTATTCAATAGAAAGAATGTCGGCATCTAAATTTAGTCAACAGTTACCATCCTAGCGGAGGAAATATGTGAAGACTCCTATGGGAGCATAGGCCTAGATGAGACCCCGCAACGAGCAAAGCGAGAGAGGAGGCTCAGCAGCCGCCCATGGTAAAGGAGACACTGTGAAAGCAAGCGTAAGCGCAGCTCGAACAGATATCGCTCTTATGCCCGTGGTGAAAGCGAAACATATTTCCGCAGCGGTTTTATCAGTTCATCCCTAAATATTTATTTACTGCACAGTTTTCATCATATGCGACGATGAAAATATTTTGGAATATAATTGTATTTTCAAGCAACTAGTTACCTCAAAAATCAACTACGGATATGGATCTCTATACTCCCTAATTCTTCTAAGGTTTATTACGCTGCGAAAGTTGAGTAATTTCCTATGCGATAAAAAAACCCTTATCGGGTCAAAAAATCTTAGGAATAAAAATAATAAATCCAATAACAACTGAGGTGATTGCAGAAATTAGGACGACAGCAGCAGATATATCCTTAATAATTTTTGCTTGCGGATGTATTTCCGGCTTTAAATAATCGATCAGACGTTCAATTAGACTATTTATTAATTCGGATAGTAATACCAAACTGATCATAGAGATAATGAACATCCATTCTATGTTTGATAATTTAAAATAAAAACTAATGATAACGATGATTAATGCAATATAAAGATGTATCCGGAAATTCCGCTCTCGAAGAAAGGCTTCTTTTAGCCCATTTAATGCAAACTTCATCCCAATTCCGTTTTTACGTTTATCTTTCAAGACTAAACTCCTCTAAAATAGCCTCTTGTTTTTGGAACATAATTTTTTCATTCTCTTTATCATCGTGTGTGTACCCTAACAAATGAAGGAAACCATGGATAGCTAAAAATGTTAGTTCTCTTTCAAATGAATGATTAAAACGAATCGACTGTTCTTTTACTTTATCAATCGAAATAATAATATCACCCAATTGGAGTGGCCCCTGGTAAATCTCATTGTCCAGTTCCATAAAAGGATTATCCATTTCAAAAGACAATACATCCGTAGGTTCATTTTTATTTCTATATTGATTATTTAACTTTTTCATCTCTTCATTTTCAACAATACTTAGTGATAATTCTACTTCATTCATAATTTTTTCTTTACTTGCAGCGAAAGATAATGCTTCTTTTAATAGTCCAATATGAGAATCGGATAAAGTATTTGTATTATCCGTTATATCAATTTCTATCGTCATTTAATTTGCCTCCTTCGTCGGATACTGTATTCTGGAGTGAAAAATACCTTTTAGTGCTTCACAAACTGTTTCCCGTATAATATGCAACTCTTCAATCGTGATCGGTGTATCATCTAGTTGGCCATCCATTAGTTTATTATTAACGATCGAGCTAACAATTTCTTCTATACGTTCAGGTGAAGGTTCTTTTAATGATCGAACTGCTGCTTCCGCCGAATCACAAATAGAGATAATTGCTCCTTCTCTAGTAGATGGCTTTGGTCCAGGATAACGAAAATCTTCCTCTTTGACCTCCTCATCTGTTTCTTTCGCTTTATGATAAAAATAACTTACTAGAGATGTGCCATGATGCTGCATAGCTATATCAATTATTTCTTTAGGTAACTTGTGTTCTTTTAGCATATTTGCGCCTTCTGTTGCATGACTAATAATAATTTCAGCACTTTTTTTAGGTTCGATAAAATCATGTGGATTACGAATCGCAACTTGATTTTCAATAAAATAATGAGGTTTTTGAGTTTTTCCTATATCGTGATAATATGACCCTACACGAGCAAGTAATCCATTAGCGCCAATTGCTTCACAAGCAGATTCACTTAGATTAGCGACCATCACTGAGTGGTGATATGTTCCCGGCGCTTCAGTTAATAATTTGCGTAGAAGGGGTTGATTTGGATTTGCCAAAGCAAGTAATTTTCCATCTGAAAGTATCCCTAAACCAGTCTCAAAAAATGGTAATAGACCAATTGTCAATACCGCAGATAAAACAGCAGCCCCAATTCCAAAAGCGGAATGAATTAGCAAACTGACTAATTCAAATTTTTCAAATGAAAGTAATATATACATGGAAATAGTCATAATATTTATTATAGCCATTCCAAATGCTGCCCGTATTATCGTACCTCTATCTTTAATATTCGTTAAAAAAACAATGCCTGCCATTTGAAAAAAGAAAAAGTATAGTCCTGCTTCTACATTTAACGTACCAGGTATTTCTCCATTAAATATAATACTTCCTAGGATAGAATAGACAATAGAAAAAACAATACTGATTCGTTCATAAATAAGTATTTTTAAGAGCATGACCCCTGTAGCAATCGGGACCAATAAGTATAACTGGTTAAGCTGATCTGTGTATAAGCTGACAATTTTCATCAACGCTATTAAAATGATACTAATTAAAATAACAGCTGATATTTTTCCTTTATCTAATTCTTCACGTCTATATAATCGATTTAATTCATACCCGATTAAACCGACGATCATAATTATGAATACAGTCAACCCAATTCCTGGATAGATGCTTTTTTGTTTATTTAATAAACCTACAAGTTTTAAATCTTCAAATATTTCATTCGTAATAATTTGCCCTTCACGTACAATAATATCCCCGCTTCTAATAATAACCGGTTCAACGTTACTAGCAGCTTCTTTTCTTGCTTCCATTGTTTTTTCCACATCAAAGAACGAATTTTCGACTATTGCAAAATCTATAAGTTCTTCCAACGTTTCTTTAACATCTGCTTGTAATGTTGAGTATTTAATAACCGAACTGACTTCTTCTTTTGCACCTTGAATATTTTCAATACGTACCCCACTGTTCAGAACTTTTTTAGTTGCTTTTAAAAATACTTCCTTTCCATGAGTACGTTCTTTTTCTTCTAGTTGAATTAAGTGCATAAAAACAATATCGTCGACTTTATCAGTAATTTCAGATGACAAGATTTCTTGTAATTGATAAACGATTTCTTCATAAGTTAGTTGTTCTACTGGTTCTTCGTCTTCCTTGTCATTTTTGCCTTTTTTTACTTTTGGCTCGTTTGTCAGAGTGTCTACAGCATCAAATATTTCATTTAAATAATTAAGCTGTTCCTCCGTTATTTCTTCTAATATCGTATAGCGATCCCCAACCGATAAGACCGTTTCACGCATTTTCCGCTCCGTTTCCACTTCATTCTCCATTGTAATCGGAGATCGAATTGTTTCTTTTGCACGATCAAATCGCTCTACATCGTACGTTTGCGAGTAAACATTATTCATCGTTATAAAAAAGAAAAAGACACCTAAAATGAAGATAGGCAAAAATACAGCAACCCATTTAGATTTATGGTTAAAAATTGAAAATATTTTATTTAAAACTTTCTTCACTACATCCACCCCAATTGCCGCCCTTTAATACCAGATGATTAATTGTTATTTTCATAAGCGTGAATAATTTTTTGTACAAGCGGGTGACGAACAACATCTGATTCTTCTAAATAAACAAATGCTATCTCTTTAACGCTTGTTAACAGCCTATTTGCAACCCTTAGTCCTGATTCAACACCTTTTGGCAAGTCTACCTGAGTAATATCTCCAGTAATAATCATTTTTGAACCAAATCCTAATCGGGTTAGAAACATTTTCATCTGCGCCGGTGTTGTGTTTTGAGCTTCATCTAAAATAACAAAGGCATTATCTAATGTTCTACCCCGCATATAAGCTAAAGGTGCAATTTCTATTATCTCTTTCTCAATTAATCGTGCAGCTTGATCTCTACCTAACACATCATTTAAAGCATCATATAACGGCCTTAAATACGGATCGACTTTCTCTTTTAAATCGCCCGGTAAAAATCCTAAACTTTCTCCCGCCTCTACAGCCGGTCTTGTCAAGATAATCCGTTTTGTCTGGCCATCTTTTAATGCGTGTACAGCTTTAACAACTGCTAAATACGTTTTACCAGTTCCGGCTGGCCCAATTCCGAAAACTAAATCATGTTTTTGGATAGCATTAACATACGTTCGTTGACCTAACGTTTTAACACGGATAGACTTTCCGCTATGACTTTTAGTAATTTCATCTTCAAATAATGTTTCGAATTGATTTATTTTTCCTTCTTTTGCAAGTTTTATAGCATATAATACGTCTCTTTCCGTAATTATAAGCCCTTTTTTAATGACATTCAATAAAGTATTTAAAACAACTTCAACTAATTTAATATGCCGACCTGAAACTTGAATTTGTTCTCCTCGCGTTATAATTCTAACATCTAACTGCTCTTCAATTCGTTTAAGAAAATTATCGTTATTCCCGAATAACTCTCTAGCCTCATTTGAATTATTTATTTGCAAGTCAATTTGTTCCAAGTTATCCTCCATTATTTAACTCCTTTTTGCATTAATCAATATTGATTATTTTTCCTATTGCAATATTTTCCAAAACGCTAATATATAAGTTCAGTTTAACTTTACCATTCTCTACTGATTCATGCAAAACATAATATTTTATTATTTCGGAGTCTTTTCCAAGCTTTAATTGTAAGTCATTTTTAACGTGTTCAATCGCAATATTTTTCGCTTCTTCTTCACTTCTTACCTGATTAAATGAGGCTTTATTATAAATTGTTTTCTCAGTGACCGAAAAAGGTAATTTCCATTTAATAAGGTATAAAGGATTATTTATTTTTTCTTCAAAAAATTGCTCATATGGAACCTCTTTAAAACCCCAAATTGGTAATTCTACATTCCCAATATTCAAGTAATACTTTTTGTGCTTATCACCTGTTAATTTCTCTTCGTGGTGATACATGGAACTGCTAACTGATATTTCATACCATGTAGTTGCATACACTTTTCCTTCAGCAGATATAATTATTTTATTGTTCGTTGGTATTTCTTCGTTTTCATCTTCTTCATCTGGATCTTCTTCTAGGGTTCCATTGACGAGTAAATCCCCTTTTTGTACGTAATCATTAATGGTTACTGCGGGCGAGCCTTTTTTAATAAACATTTTTTGTATGATACCATTTTTAGCTGCTATTAAATGCTGAGCAGGTAAAGGTTCCTCTTCTTTTACTATCAGCTTTTCAACTGCGTCTACCGTATAGGTTGTCCCCTTTTTTTCAATTCCTATATACAGTAATTCAGGTATTTTATGTAATATTTGTTGCTGTACAATATCTAAAGACTCCAAAGAATAGGACCATGCTCCTTCATATAAACCGTAAGCAGCTAATTCTTTATTTAATTTATTTTCAATATCTTCTGTTACCCCATTTACTTCTACCTTCCATATAATATTTGATAGAAAAAATAGAATTGAAATCGATAGAACAATAGATATTACTAATTCTTTTCGATTCCATAATCGCTCAAGACGATTTAAATAACCACCTTTATTTATTACTTCTATCGTGTAAGGAGATTGATCAGCAATTGCTTTTACTTTATTTAAATGGACAAGATATACCTTACCTAAACATTGTTTGTTATTAAGCTTTTTAACATTCCAAACAATGATATTTTGATCTGCACATAGCTGAAAAAAATATTCTGGTTGTTCTCCTTGAACTTGTACAGTAATATAACCTACAATATTCTTACCTTGTACTCGTTTCATATATCCTCCCTCTTTGATTACTTTTTATGGTTGAAAACGGACCTCTTTAATAGAGCCTTCTAAAATTATCTCCCGTGGATACATCAGCTTAATCATTAACTGATTTCCCTCTATTTTGAGTGTTCCTTTTTCACATTGTAATGTAATTTCCGTTTCTGAAAAGGATAATAATTTGTACTGTTGTTCAATTGCAATACGATTGTCACCAGTAATTGTTACTGTTGGAAGAGACAATGTGTCAGAAGGTAGCGTTAATTGCTTATTGACAAAAGGTTTTATAACTCTCTTCATATAACTCACTCAACATTTCTCCCCTCTTCATATAAATATGTTTGTAGGAAAAAGATAAGAACATGTTTATTAGAAACTTATTATTAAATTGTTACGTAAAAAAAACCATCTGATTTTCAGATGGTTTTAAAATTATCTTTGTTTTCTTTTCATAATAATATTTTGGTATGGATTTAGTGCCCTTGGTGGTCCTAAAACTTCTGCCATAATCACACTTTCAATTAGTCCTTTATGTGTTAATTTCTTATCCACATTAACGTTGACACGAACGTTACCCTCTTCCGTCCGCTGAGCTTCTACTTGTTTTTCAAGCCCAGACTGACGATACTTCGATTGTAAAGAATCGGACTCCAGGTCTTGGGAAGTTTGATATTGACTACGTAATCGATCATACTGCTCTTGTACTTGTTCTTCGATTGATCTAGTTGATATTTCCGCTTCTCTTTCGATCTTCTTCCTTGCCTCATGAAGAGTTTCCCGTGCCTTTTCATATGTTTTAGTTTCTCTTACGTCTGGTACAGCAGGTTGGGGTCTCTCAGGTGTTCTGCTTTGCTTTTTTTCTTCCTGCTTACCTTTACTGAGAAAGTTAATTATCGCTCCAACGATTATTATGATAATAAAGATGTTTCCAAATATAAAATCAAAGAAGCTTTCCATTTTTAAGCCTCCTTATTATTGGCTTTTATCTTATTTCTTTGTTTCATCTGTTCCTGGTTCGTGATGATCTTTCTTCGATACTTTTCCAATTGTGTCTCTCATATCTGTATCGGCATTTATGTTTTTATAATTTAAATAATCCATTACACCCATATTTCCTGAACGTAATGCTTCAGCTAACGCTTTTGGAACATCTGCTTCAGCTTCAACAACACGCGCACGCATTTCTTCGACTTTCGCTGTCATTTCTTGTTCTAAAGCAACAGCCATCGCACGACGCTCTTCTGCTTTTGCTTGAGCGATATTCTTATCAGCTTGAGCTTGGTCAGTCTGTAACATTGCGCCAATATTTTTACCGATATCTACATCTGCAATATCGATGGACAATATTTCAAACGCTGTTCCCGAGTCTAATCCTTTAGCTAATACGGTATGAGAAATAGAATCAGGATTTTCTAATACTTTCTTATGTGTTTCTGAACTACCGATTGTACTAACTACCCCTTCTCCAACACGGGCAATGACTGTTTCTTCTCCAGCTCCCCCAACAAGTCGGTCGATATTCGCACGGACGGTTATTCTAGCTAAAGCTTTTACCTCAATACCATCCATCGCGATACCTGCTATAAACGGAGTTTCAATCACTTTAGGGTTTACACTCATCTGAACTGCTTCTAATACGTTTCTTCCAGCAAGATCAATTGCTGCTCCACGTTCAAACGATAAATTGATGTTCGCTCGATGAGCTGCAATTAATGCATTTACTACTCTGTCCACATTACCACCGGCCAGATAGTGACTTTCCAGTTGATTCGTATTCACATCTAATCCAGCTTTATAAGCTTTAATTAAAGGATTAATAACACGTGAAGGAATAACACGACGTAATCGCATACCTACTAATGTAAATAATCCTACTTTTACACCAGCAGCCAAAGCACTAATCCACAGTGCAACTGGTACGAAAGTAAATAAAATAACGAGCGCAATTAAAATGAGCGCAATAATGATAATTGGAGCTACTTGAGTAAATCCTAAATCCATATTTATTTCCTCCTAGTTTAATTAATTTCTCTAACTACTACTCGCATGCCTTCTACTTGAACAATCATAACATGTTTATCTTTTTCTACAAAGCCTCCTTCAGAAACGACATCAATTCGTTCTTCATTGAAAACTGCTGTTCCTGCTGGGCGAAGTGGTGTTGCAGTTATTCCTTCTTTCCCTACTAATTCTGGACGTTCTGCAATCGAAATATAACCTAAATCAGAAGTAGTACGATCTCGTAAAATAATCTTTTTAAATATACCGCGCTCTGTTCCAACCCATTTAAATAAGATAACAAATGCTATAATCGCAACGATAAATGCTATTGATATACTTAATGACATATGGCCTATATCATAACCAGCTAAAAACAAAGCACCAATAATCGCTCCTACTCCAAGTAATCCTAAAATACCACCTGCCACAAAAAACTCCAAAATGATTAAAATTATTCCCATGACGAGTAAGATAATTGCTTCCATTCCGGCAAGCCCGGCAATTATATGCCCGTAAAAAAATAACATTAGTGCAACAAGTCCCATTGTACCTGGTACTCCAAAACCTGGGGAATATAATTCTACAATAAGCCCTAAACTGGCAACTGATAATAAAATAGGAATCACGATTGGATTTGTTACAAAGCGTGCAACTTCTTCTACAAATGTTGTTTCTGTTTCAACAACTGTAGCATCTGTTAAATTTAATTCATGTAATAGTTCCACACGATTTTGCACAATACCCTCTGCATAACCTACTTCTAAAGCATCAGTCGGAGTTAATGTTAAAAATGCTCCCTTTGGTGCACCATATTCAGGTAAATCAATCGATGAATCAGCCATCGCGACGGCATACTGCGGATCTCTTCCTTTAGATTCAGCGGCACTTTTCATGGCTGCAATCCATGCCGATTGAGCTTTTTCATCTGCTGCATTTCCATCACCCGTAATCACTCCGCTAGCTCCCATTGTCGCATTCGGATTCATGTAAATAGTATCTGAATTTAAAGCAATATAGGATCCTGCTGATAATGCTTCATTTACGATGTAAGCAGTTGTAGGAATGTCCAGCGATTGTAATAACTTACCAATCTGACCTGCAGAATCTACACGTCCTCCAGGAGTATCGACTTCAAAAATAATATGATTTGCCCCTGCTTCAATAGCTTCATTAGTAGAACGGGTTAAAAATGCTTCTAACCCTCTTTCCACCTCTTTTTCAATTGGTATAATATAAACTAATTTATTCTCGCCATTAGCCTGACTTTTATCTAAGGTAGGGTTAAAAGACAAGGAGAGAAGTAGGAAGAAAGTTAAAAATAACCAAGTTGTTTTACCATATTTGGACAAAGTTTATCACCACCTATTTTGTCCTATATACCATTCATAGTAGTAACTTCATCGTACCATATTTCATGCTCTGAATCATTAAATATATCGTTAAATGGTGTTAAAAACTTCGTTGTACATTCATGGATAGTTTATTAGGCTCTCTGCCAAATGTGGTGGTGTATACAGAAGTAGTTGAAAAGGATAAATTTTTTATAGGAAATTATGAGTGGACTCCGCAACTCAAATATGTTTCGCTTTCCGTGGGCGAGTGTCAAGCCTCCTCGGGCGTTGCCCTGTGGGGTCTCGCCGATCTCTTTCTTCCCACTGGAGTCTACACATATTTGGGTTGCTAATTATTGAATTACCCTAGTTGTAAGACATCATTTTTCATCTACTTCTGTATTTCCGCTTTCTCTTTTTGCTTTTCCTTTTCTTAAATTATAGACCTAATCGCTTGTCTCAATAGTATCTTTTTACGTAGTCTTTCAAAGCGTTAATGCCATATGACATACGTTTAATCACTTTTGTTGTGTTATTAACACCTCAATATATCCGTTGTATTTAATATCTCTGTTTGTCAGTTCTTAAATGTCTTTACCACTCAATTAAAACTTCAAATACTGCTCTTATCTACCATGGATAGGAAAAATAAAAAGATCCTTCCACACAAATTAGATGGTGAAGGATCATTTTATAGAACTGATTGCCTATTAAGTTACTGTAAATGTTTTTGGACGAGTTTTTGCACGAATGCCCCGTCAGCTTTCCCTTTGACTTTCGGCATTATTGCACCCATAACTTTGCCAAAATCTTTTTTAGAATTAGCGTTAACTTCATTAATTGTATCTAATACAATGTCTTCTATCTCTTCTTCAGATAGTTGTTTTGGCATATATACTTGAAGTATTTCAATCTCTTTTTCTATTTTTTCAACGAGATCATCGCGACCTGCGTTTGTAAATTCTTTAAGAGAATCGTTTCGCTGCTTTAATTCCCTAGACAGTATCGTCAGTTCATCTTCTTCTTTTAACGTATCTACCCCGAGATGGATTGCTTCATTTTGCAGGGAAGCTTTAACCATGCGAATAACACTGAGCTTTTCTTTGTCCTTATCTCTCATAGCTTGTTTCATATCATCGTTTAACTGGTTTAATAATGACATCTCGTGCACCTTCTTTAGTATTTACGTTTACGTGCTCTTGCGGCTTCAGACTTCTTCTTACGACGTACGCTAGGTTTCTCATAATATTCACGTTTACGATATTCTGATAGTGTACCACTTTTAGAAACGCTACGTTTAAAACGACGAAGTGCGTCTTCTATAGATTCATTTTTTCGAATTCGAGTTGTATTCGGCATACTAATTTCCCTCCCTCCGGAGTATAAAACAATATTAGATAGACATACATACGTGTTCTTAAAATATGCCTGTTACAATTATATTATAAGGTTTAGAATGGGTCAACATCTATTATTCGTTATTACATTCATTTCAATAGGTTAACTAGACTTTAATTGGTCTGCTACTTTTACAAAAATGCCTTCATTTAAAGGATAACCGGCTTTTTTAATTTTCACTCGTACGATCGAACCAATTAAGCTTTCCGGCCCTTCGAATTGAACTTTTAAATAATTATCCGTATATCCAATTAGTTGCCCGCTTTTCAATGAACTTTTTTCTTCAGGTATTACTTCTAAAACCGTATCTTCATATGGCTTAGCATATTCTGCCGCTAATTCATTTGATAGAGCGATCATTTTCTGAACACGTGCTTCTTTTATCTCATTTGGAACTTGATCATCCATTCTGGCTGCTGGAGTTCCAGTTCTTCTTGAATATGGAAAAACATGCAATTCGGCATAACCAATTTTTCGAATAAATTCGTATGTTTCCAAAAACTCGTCCTCTGTTTCTCCTGGAAAACCAACAATTATATCTGATGTAATTGCTAACCCAGGCAAAGCTTTTTTTATTTTCCTTACCTTTTCTGCATAAAAATCGGCTGAGTATTTCCGGCGCATTCTTGCAAGGACCGTATTTGAACCAGACTGCAACGGAATATGCAAATGTCTCACGATTTTTTTGGATTGATCTAAGACCTCAATAACTTCATCGGTAATTTGACTTGCTTCAATAGAAGAGATACGTATCCTTTTAAGCCCATGAACTTTTTCTTCAAGATCCCTTAATAATCTGGCAAAATTATAATCCTGCATATCTTCTCCATATCCTGCAGTATGAATGCCTGTTAGTACAATTTCTTTATATCCGGCATTAACTAATTTTTGCGCTTGTTCCATTACATTGTTAGGGTCTCGAGATCGAAGAAGCCCTCGTGACCATGGAATGATACAAAATGTACAGAAATTATTACAGCCTTCTTGTATTTTTAACGATGCTCGTGTACGATCAGAAAATTCAGGAACATCCATTTCTTCAAATACACGGTTTTGCATGATAGCTGCCACACCGTTTATTGGTAGCCGTGTTTCTTGATGTTGTTCGATTAACTGAATCATATTTTTTCGATTTTGTGTACCGACAACAACATCTACTCCTGATATTTCTAATATTTCTCCAGGTGAAGTTTGAGCATAACAACCAGTCACACAGACAATCGCTTCTGGATTTTTACGCACTGCTCGTCTAATAATTTGTCTGCTTTTTTTGTCACCTGTATTCGTGACAGTACATGTATTGATAACATAAACATCTGCCATTCGTTCAAAATCAACGCGCTCATAGCCATGATCTTTGAACATATTCCAAATGCCTTCTGTTTCATAATGATTAACTTTACAGCCTAATGTATGAAATGCAACTGTAGGCATACTAATTCCACCTCAATTCTTCAAAATGATACGAAATGCCAGCTAAAGCATATAAAGAAGCCGTTTCAGTTCTTAATATCCTTGGTCCTAACCGAACCGGGATAAAGTGGTTCTTTTTTAATGTAGACACCTCTTCAGACGATAATCCACCTTCTGGTCCAATGCAAATGATGATTGAATTATCGCTACTTACTTCTATTAAATGAGAACTTAAAGAGACGTAATCAGCTGTCCTAGCTTCTTCTTCATATGCGAATAATTTCACGTCATATTCATTGCTTGCTTGAATAATTTGATCAATAGTCATCGGTTCTTTCAAATTTGGAATTTTATTCCGATGACATTGTTCACTGGCTTCCTTAATTATTTTACAATATCTTTTAATTTTTTGTGCTGATTTTTTATCATCCCACTTCACAATTGAACGATCAGACTTCCACAACCAAAATTCAGCTGCACCTAATTCGGTTCCTTTTTGTAAAATGAATTCTAACTTATTTCCTTTTGGTAAGCCTTGAACAATTGTAACATGAACAGGCAGCTCCGTGTTTTCATCAAGCCATTCTATTATTTGTACATTCACTTCATTTTTTTCAATTGTATGAATCTGGCATTTCGCTACTTGGCCATCTGGGTGTACACATACAATTTTATCTCCCGGATTACACCGCATTACTCGCGCAATATGGTGAGCATCTTCATCTTTTATTTTAATACTATTTTCTTTCCAGTTATTTTCAGGAACAAAGTATCTCTGCACTTTTTCCACCTACTATATTATACTTTCTATTTTTGGGCAACAATACTAATCCAATTTTCAAATTGATTTATTTTGATAATGTGAAACCCTTTATTTTCAAGTGCGTCTATTACCATTTGTTGTTTTGCTTCAATAATACCAGATGTAATAAAATATCCTTCTTCAAGTAAATTATCCCAAGCTCCATCGATTAATCGCAATATGATATCTGCCAATATGTTTGAAACGACAATGTTTGCTTTTTTATGAACACCTTTTAGCAAATCATTTTGCTCAACAGTTATATTATTTTCTAACTGATTTTTATCTCGATTTATTTGAGTACTTTTAACCGCGACTTCATCTAAGTCATACCCATACACATGCTTTGCCCCTAGTAGCACAGATGCAATACTTAAAATTCCCGATCCTACCCCAACATCTATTACAAGATCGTTTGGGCGTAATACTTCCTCTAATGCTTTTAAGCTTAAAATAGTTGTTGGATGTGTTCCTGTACCAAACGCCATTCCCGGGTCGATGGAAATAATAAGCTCGTCTGGAGAACTTTTTTCATATGTTTCCCAACTAGGAACAATTGTAAATCGTTCTGTAATTTTTGCAGGCTTAAAATATTTTTTCCATTCGTTTTCCCAATCTTCTTCCTGTACTATTTTAGTGACTAATTTATTTTTGCCTAGTGGAATATTATACGATTCTAACTTATTAATTTGCTGTTTAATTTTCTGTTCTTTTTCCGGCCAAATAGTATTGTTTAGAAAATAAGCTTTAATATTTACTCCTTCAACAGGATATTTACTTGGATCTAATTCATATAGTTCGCCAAATCGATCCCTTTTTTCTCTGATTAAGTCTGCCGGATCTTCAATCACAACACCATTGGCTCCTAATTCATTTAATATATTAGATACTGATTCACAAGCTTCATTAGACGTTTGTACAGTTAACTCTATCCAATCCATTTAGCTCACTCATTTCATTTTCAGTGCTTAATATTTATTCACCTTTAAATGCTTTCTTAAAACGTTTAAAAAAAGAATCATCATCTTCCGTTATTGGGTTATTATCAGCAATTTGATTAAATTCCTTTAATAATTCTTTTTGTCGACTGGACAATTTAGTAGGTGTAACTACTCTTACTTTGACATGTTGGTCACCATGCCCATACCCTCTAACATTTGGTGAACCTTTACCTCTTAATCTGAATGTTTTTCCTGTTTGGGTTCCTGCAGGAATTTTAAACATTACGTTTCCGTGAACAGTTGGTACTTCGATCTCATCCCCTAAAGCCGCTTGGGCAAATGTGAGTGGAAGTTCTAAAAATATATGATCTCCTTCTCTTTTGAAGAATTCATGTGGTTGGATTGTAATAATAACAAACAAGTCTCCTGGAGGCCCCCCGTTTATTCCAGGTTCACCTTTACCAGAAACGCGGATCTGCTGTCCTTCATCAATACCAGCAGGGATAGATACCTTTATTTTAGTTTGCTTTTTCACACGGCCAGTTCCACCACACGTAGAACATTTTTCAGGGATAATTTTCCCAGTTCCTTGACAATAATGACAAGCTCGACGATTTACCACTCTGCCAAATGGTGTATTTTGCTCTGTATTTAATTGACCTGAGCCATGACAGTGAGTACATGTTTTAGGTTTAGTTCCCGGTTTTGCACCAGAACCATGACATGTATTACATGTTTCTTCTTTAGGTAGAGAGATTTCTGTTTCTTTCCCAAAAATCGCTTCTTCAAATGTTAATGACATCGTATATTGTAAATCTGCACCTTGACGCGGAGCATTCGGATCTCTTCGCGAACCTCCACCGAAAAACATGTCAAAAATATCGCCAAAACCTGAGAAATCTGCTCCGCCTCCGAAGCCTTGATTTTGTGTTCCTGCATGACCAAATTGATCATATTGTGCTCTTTTTTGATCATTATTTAATACTTCGTATGCTTCTTTAACTTCTTTAAATTTATCTTCTGCATCCGGCTCTTTGTTGACGTCCGGATGGTATTTACGAGCTAATTTACGATATGCCTTTTTAATATCGTCTTTTGTAGCATCACGCTCAATGCCTAAGACTTCATAATAATCTCGTTTACTCAACTCTCATTCACTCTCCTGAAACCATGAATTCAATACTCTTAATCATAGCATTGTTTACTTCTTATAAGCAAATCTATTAAAACCCATTATAAGGATAGAATTTTGTATTCTCTCAAAAAAAGTCAAAGTCAAGAATAACCTGACTTTGACTTTTCTAGTACGTATTACTTTTCAGCTTTATCTTTATCATCATCTACTTCTTCATAGTCTGCATCAACAACATCGTCACCTTTATTTGAGTCACCAGCTTCAGACCCTTGCTGTGCTTGTTGCTCCTGAGCCATCTGTTCATACAACTTTACTGAAAGCTGTTGAACTTGTTCTTCTAATGCTGACTTTTTCGCTTTAATTTCTTCAAGATTGTCACCTTCTAGTGCTTTCTTGAGTTCTTCTTTCGCAGCTTCAGCTTTTTGTTTTTCGTCTTCTGATACCTTATCACCTAAGTCTTTAAGGGTTTTATCTGTAGTGAATACTAACTGATCTGCTTCATTTCGTAGATCAATTTCCTCACGACGTTTTTTATCAGCCTCTGCATTTTCTTCTGCATCTTTCACCATTTGTTCAATTTCATCATCAGATAATCCGGAAGATGATTGAATTGTAATGGACTGTTCTTTATTTGTTCCTAAATCTTTTGCACGAACATTAACAATACCATTAGCATCAATATCAAATGTTACTTCAATTTGTGGAATCCCTCTAGGTGCAGGTGGTATATCAGTTAACTGGAAACGACCTAACGTTTTATTGTCAGCTGCCATTTCGCGCTCTCCCTGTAGTACATGAATATCTACAGCAGTTTGGTTATCTGCAGCTGTTGAGAATACTTGTGATTCACTAGTAGGAATCGTAGTGTTACGTTCAATTAACTTTGTTGTTACTCCGCCCATTGTTTCAATACCTAATGAAAGTGGTGTAACATCAAGTAATAAAACATCCTTTACATCACCTTGTAAAACTCCACCTTGGATAGCTGCTCCTAAAGCAACTACTTCATCAGGATTTACACCTTTAGAAGGTTCTTTACCAGTTTCTTTTTTAATCGCTTCTTGTACAGCTGGAATTCGAGTTGATCCACCTACCAAAAGCACTTTATCAATATCGTTTGCAGATAATCCTGCATCTGATAATGATTTTTTAACTGGAATCATTGTTCTTTCAACAAGTTCTGATGTCAATTCATCGAATTTTGCTCTTGTTAACGTTAATTCTAAGTGTAATGGACCTGCCTCACCCGCAGTAATAAACGGCAATGAGATTTGAGTTTGTGTTACTCCAGATAAATCTTTTTTCGCTTTTTCCGCTGCATCTTTTAATCGCTGAATTGCCATTTTATCTTGTGATAAATCGATACCATTCTCTTTACGGAATTCTTGAACCATATATTCGATAATTTTTTCATCGAAATCATCTCCACCAAGACGATTATCTCCGGCTGTTGAGATAACTTCGAATGTACCATCACCTATATCTAAAATGGATACGTCAAACGTTCCACCACCAAGGTCATAGACTAAAATCGTTTGATCTTCATTTTCTTTATCAATTCCGTAAGCTAGCGCTGCTGCTGTTGGTTCGTTAATAATTCTCTCAACTTCTAAGCCTGCAATAATTCCAGCATCTCTTGTTGCTTGACGCTCTGCATCATTAAAATAAGCTGGCACTGTAATAACAGCTTTACTTACTTTTTCTCCGATATAATCTTCCGCATAACTTTTTAGGTGTTGCAAAATAATCGCCGATACTTCTTGAGGAGTGTAGTCTTTCCCCTCAATCGTTTCTTTATAGTCCGTTCCCATATGACGTTTAATAGATTGAATAGTATCAGGGTTTGTAATTGCTTGTCGTTTTGCAACTTCCCCTACTTGTCTTTCTCCATTTTTAAATGATACAACAGATGGAGTTGTACGGTTTCCTTCAGGGTTTGTAATAACAACCGGCTCTCCACCTTCCATAACCGTTACACAAGAATTTGTTGTACCTAAGTCAATTCCAATTATTTTACTCATATAAAACTCTCCTTTACGACATCTTCTATTTATTTACTTTAACCATTGCTGGTCGTATCACTTTATCTTTTAACATATATCCTTTTTGGAGTTCTTCTACAACAGTATTTGATTCTAAATCTTCCTCTTCCACTTGCATTACTGCGTGATGAACTGTTGGATCAAATTCCTGATTAACAGCTTCTATTGGTTTAATTCCTTGCGCCTCGAGGACTGTCTGGAACTGGTTATAAACCATTTTCATACCTTCCATAAAGCTTTTGTTTTCATCAGAAATTTCAGTTTGTAGTGCACGTTCAAAATTATCTAATATAGGCAAAAGTTCCGTGGCCAATTCTTCGGATTTATACTTTCGCTCTGCAGTTTTTTCTTTTTGTGTGCGTCTTTTATAATTATCAAACTCTGCCTGATTTCTAAGAAGGCGATCTTTTAATTGCTCGATTTCTTCGTTTAACTTATTAATTTCTCCTTCTAACTTTTCGTTATTTGAGCCCTCTTGCTCTAATTCCTCCAAATTAGTAGGTTCTTCTGATTCATTAGATTCAAATTCTACTGAAGACGAATCAGCTGTCTCTATCTCGGATTCATTAGTTTCAGTCTTAGTCTCTTCTTCAGTGATTGTTGTTTCTTTGCCCTGTTCTTCCATCTAAGGCACCTCCAATATTAATTGCCACGATAAACCATAACATGAATTTCTTACAAAATAAACTATTACCTATAGCAAATCTACAAGTTACTTTACTTATTTAAAGTTAAATAAAGTAAGTCAGTCATTTCATTAGAAAGAGATTTTAATAAAGTAATCACCTTTCGATATTCCATTCTAGTTGGACCTAACAAAGCAATTGTACCTAATTGATTCATACCTAATTTATAAGTGGAAGTAATTAAGGTAAAGTTTTTGATAGCTTCAATTTCATTCTCATTCCCAATGGTAACTTTTAATCCATCATGTTGATTAGCTAATAATTTAATAATTTCAGCTTCATCTTCTAACATCGTAAAAAATTCGTAAATTTTATCGACATCTTTAAATTCCGGTTGGATTAAAATATTCGATTGTCCTCCAACGTATAATTTGGCCTGCTCGTCGTAACGAATAACTGACTTAATATATTCATACATAAGTTTATACTCTTTAATATGTTTTTTCATGAGTTCATATACTTCAGTCTTAAGTGTATGTGCCAAATTTACAATAGGTACTCCGACTAAACGATCATTAAGTATATTTACCATTTTCTCGAAATCGGAAACATCGATCCCCTTAGGAATAGGTATAGATTTATGTTCTACATGCCCTGTACTAGTAACTAATATTGCGACCGCTGTCTGCGATGACAATGTAATAAGTTGGATTTGCTTTAATGTAGCATCTACTTCGTTTGGTCCTAGTATAATTGTAGTATAGTTCGTTAACTGTGATAAGACTTCCGCCGATAACTGAACAATATGCTCAAATTCAATAATATTATCTTGGATAATGTTCTTAATAATATTTATTTCTCTTTCTTTTATTGTTGGAGATATCACATGATCGACATAGTAGCGGTATCCTTTTTCAGAAGGAATACGACCTGATGAAGAGTGAGTCTTCTCTAATAGATCTAATTCCTCAAGATCTGCCATGACATTTCGAACGGTTGCAGCACTTAAATTAATCGATTCTTTTGTTGAAATTGCACGAGAACCAATTGGATGAGCCGTATGAATAAAATCATCAATTATAGTTTCTAATATGAGCAGTTGTCTTTCTGTCAACATGATATCCACCTCTGTTAGCACTCTCTACTTTCGAGTGCTAATACTACTAATAAATTATCAAATCGATTTTTTTTTGTCAATTAAGATGTCTTTTGAATCCTGCAATTTTTAATAATAAAAAAATCATTAAAAAACAAAAGAAAACGGCAGGTACTAAACCAACCATTTTCTCACAGTTTATTTATCGTCATTTAATTGTAAGACCGACATAAATGCTTCTTGTGGAATTTCAACAGATCCGACCATTTTCATCCGTTTCTTACCCTCTTTTTGCTTCTCTAATAATTTACGTTTCCTAGTTACGTCCCCACCATATAATTTCGCAGTTACGTCTTTTCGGACTGCTTTAATGGTAGATCGAGCAACAATTTGATTACCAATCGCGGCTTGAACGGGTACTTCAAATTGCTGTCTCGGTATTAAATCCTTTAATTTCTCCACAATTTGTTTACCTCGATTATAACTAAAATCTTTGTGGACAATGATAGATAATGCATCAATCGCCTCTCCATGCAATAGGATATCCATTTTGACTAGATTGGATGGGCGGTTACCGATAAATTCATAATCTAATGATGCGTAACCTTTTGTATTTGACTTTAATTGATCGAAGAAATCAAATACAATTTCAGATAGTGGCAATTCATAAATAACATTGACTCTAATATCATCTAAATATTGCATATCAATAAATTGCCCTCTTTTTCGTTGACATAGCTCCATAACTGGACCTACAAAATCATTGGGAACCATAATAGATGCTTTTACGTATGGTTCTAAAATTTCTTCAATTGATTGCGGATCTGGCATTAACGTTGGATTATCAACCTTAATAACTTCTCCATCTGTTTTTTTAACTTCATAAATAACACTAGGTGCTGTTGTAATCAAATCAATATTAAATTCTCGTTCAATTCTTTCCTGAATAATCTCCATATGGAGCAGTCCTAGAAAACCACTTCTGAATCCGAAACCTAAAGCTTGTGAAGTTTCAGGCTCGTATTGAAGGGATGAATCATTAAGTTCTAACCTCTCTAATGCTTCACGTAGTGGGTTATAATCCTCTGAATTAACTGGATACAATCCACAAAACACCATCGGATTTAATTTCCTATAACCTGGCAACGGAGTAACTGCTCCATTTTCAGCTGTAGTAATTGTATCTCCAACCCTCGTGTCTTTTACTTCTTTAATTGCTGCTGTAAGAAACCCTACATCCCCAACAGTAAGTACATCTTTATGAACGGCTTTTGGGGTTAGTACTCCAAGTTCGAGTACTTCATGATCTTTTCCAGTCGCCATCATTTTTATTTTTTCTCCAACTTTAACCTGCCCTTCTTTCACACAAATAGAAGCGATTACTCCACGGTATGAATCATACAGTGAGTCAAATATTAATGCCTTTAATGGAGCATCTACACTTCCTTCAGGAGCAGGTACACGTTCTACGATCCGCTCAAGTATTTCGTCAATTCCAATATTCTCTTTTGCCGAAGCAAGAATTACATCATCCGGATCAATACCGACAATATCTACTAATTCTTTCGTTACTCGTTCAGGATCTGCATTTGGTAAATCAATTTTATTAATGACAGGAATGATTTCTAAATCATTATCCAAAGCGAGATAAACATTAGCTAAGGTTTGCGCTTCAATTCCCTGTGCAGCATCTACAACTAATATAGCTCCTTCACAGGCCGCAAGACTTCGGGACACTTCATATGTAAAGTCGACGTGTCCTGGTGTATCAATTAAATGGAAAATATAGTCTTCTCCATTTTTACTTTTATACTCTAGATGAACTGCATTAAGCTTGATTGTAATTCCTCGTTCTCTCTCCAAATCCATTGCATCTAAAAACTGCTCTTTCATTTCTCGTTCTGTTAATGCTTTTGTATTTTCTAAAATCCGATCTGCTAATGTTGATTTTCCATGATCAATATGAGCAATAATCGAAAAGTTCCGTACATTTCTTTGTCTATTTTTCATTTGTTGGTGCTCACTCCTACACTACTACCCAATATATTAAAACACATTTTCCTATTAAGGATTATATCAATACGATTAGATTGTTTCAATAGTATCACTTGATAGCATTGTTTTATATACATGTATTATACTCTATTTTTTCTCAATCAAAAAACAAGTTAGCAATTTGATATAAAATATTGATGATTAATTCATACATGCCAGAAACCATTTTTTCAAAAAATGTTGCTGTTTTATGAACAAGAACATCTTCCTCTTCCAAATGAGTGATAGGTTCCGGATCTATTGTCGTCGGTTCAATAACCTTCGCGACTTCTAAATGTTCTTCCTCTATCTCCGGCACATTAATTTGTCGATCTTGCTCAAAGGACCCATACGAAATTCCTCCAAAAAAACAAACGAGTAGCAATAATGAGATCATAATAAACCTTGACATTTCAATCCCTCCTAATTGTTCACCTTTTCTGTTTCCCAGTACAATTCACTAAATGTCTCGGTAATAACATCTGCTGATCGATACATTTCTTCTAGCCTATTTTCATAACCACCAATTTCTAAGAGAAGAGCATTATCCAGCAAATCTTGATTATATACTCCATTTCCTTTTGACCCTTCTTTCGTAATGATACCTTTACTTAAGCCAGGATATTTTTCTTCGATTAAGTTATGAAGTTTCGTTGCCAGAGCAAGGTTTTTTTCATGATTTTTATTATCCGCTCCGATAACAAATAAAATTTGCGCGTAGGATTCACCGTCAATCTCTTTCGTTGTCTTACTCTTAGGTAGGGCGTCTCGGTGAATGTCCATAACATATTGCAGATCTTTATTTTGGCTAATCGCTTCCTGCACGACAGGTCTGGATGCCTCATACGACCTTCCGTACTTCCATCCTTTTTCATTTAAAACTTTCATTATATCCGTATCGTCTACATAGGAACCAATCCCATTTGCTTCTAATCCCTCTGCTATTCTGTCACTTACTTTCGTTATATTAACTTCTTCATGATGGGCACGATTTGAATCTTGCTCATCAGGTAAATGAGGTAAAAAGGATTCTCTATTATGACTATTATAAAGAAAGACTACCTTTCTCCCTTCCGTTGAAAAAGGTTGATCCTTTGGTTCTGGTTTTTCTTTGGTAGAGTCATCAACAGCTTTTCGATCTTCTAATATATCTTCAAGTGGGGGACCGGATTCGTGGGCAAAACTACTAAGTTCATTTAATCCCTCTCCTGCCACTATTACTTTATTTTCGTAAGTTAAAAACCCAGGGATCTCTTGTCCTAGTAAACTTTTTAAATCATTTAATTTTATACTAGTAGCGACATTAAATAAAACTTCAGTCAACGGTTGTTCTGGGGTAACTCCATAAACAAGATCAAATTCTCTATTCTCCATACTAAACAGTAAAGCGAAGATAGACTGATCCACATTGCTTGTCCACGTTGAAAAGACGGAAGATGATAATCGTGATGAGGGCTTAGTAGTTGTGATGATCCCAATTGTCGTAAATAGTAAAATAATGAGAACAATTAATACAAAAATTTGTTTATAAAAAGACTGCATTTTTTTCATAATTTGCTTACTTGATCGCTCAAACATAAAGACATCAACTCACCTTTTATATTAAGATACCTATATTAAACTATGATGTCTTATGTCTAAATAGAACATTAATTGAATTTTAAATATAAACGAAACTGGTAATTACCTAAAATAAATTTCACACAATTTCTTCACTTTGAGATCACGTTTGCTCTTAATTATAATTTCTCTGTTCTAGCGAAGGAAATATGCGTAGACTTCTGCGGGAGGAAAGGCACCGGTGAGACCCCACAGGGCAAAGCCCGAGGAGGCTCAACAGCCGCCCGCGAAAAGCGTAGCATATTTCCGTAGCGTACCTTCTTTTACTGTGCAGTTCTACTTTTCGGTTTATATCGTTCTACTTTTAAATCATGAGCGCAAATCAAAGATGCATCTGGGTTCAATAGATGGAATTCTTAATTTTAGTTACTACACAGTTTATTTCCCGAGAGCAACACAATCTTAAAAAAAGCAGAAAAAATCCGAATTGATTCTAATTGAACCAAGTTCGGATCTCTCTATGACTAACGAATTTGTCTAAGGACTAGCACAATAATTATCTTGTATAGTGGGCATCTTGATCAACTGTTACTTTCTCATGTAGAGCTGCATTTATTCCTTGGGCAATAAGATGTGCCATATCAATCATAAACCCATCAATTTCTTTCGGTGTCACAATTAAATTTCGTCCAGAAGAAGAAAGGACTTCTTCTAAAAGTGATCTTTTTTCTACGTCACTCAAATTGCCGACTAGTCCTAAAAAGGTGCTACGTTTTTCCTCATCCGGCAAATCATCATTTGTTAAGTTTTCATGTCTTATTGGTATGTTTGTTGGTAGCAAAGTACTTCTTGGTGTATCCTTTTCCTTTAATTCACGGCCCATATGCTTTAATAAATAGTCCAATGTATCACTAGCAATCGTTACTGCATCTACCACTGTCGGCACTCCAATCGCTATTACCGGAATGCCTAACGTTTCCTTACTAAGTTCTTTCCGTTTATTTCCTACACCAGAACCTGGATGAATTCCTGTATCTGTTATTTGAATTGTTTCATTTATCCGCTCAATGGATCGAGAAGCAAGTGCATCAATGACAACGACAAATTCAGGTTTAAATTTATCAATAATACTTAATATAATATCGCTTGTTTCCATCCCTGTCACACCCATAACACCCGGGGATATAGCAGCAACAGGTCGGTATCCACTCGATACTGTTTCATAATTTAATTCAAAAAGGTGGTTGGTCACCATTACTTTTTCTACTGTCATTGGTCCTAAAGCGTCTGGAGTAACTTGCCAATTTCCAAGACCTACTATCAACCCTTTACTCCCTTGTTCAATGTTATTTTTCTTCATGATCTTTTGGATTTGTACAGCCAATACTTTTGAAGCATTTGTCTGCATTTTTGTATCTTGTTTTTTTACACCTTCAGCAAATATGGTTATATATGAACCAGGCTTTTTATTTAATGATTTTTCCCCTTGTTTGGAAATTTCTATATGGCTTATTTTTACATCGCGATATGTATCTTCTTTCACACGAACTCCCGGAACTTTATCAGTTTGTTTTTCTTTTTCAACATACATATCCTTTGCTTCAACCGCAAGGTCCGTACGAACGCCATATTGCTTTTCATCTTTATTTTCTTGACCTTTTTCCATCTTTTACACGTCCCTTTTCATATATTAATGGGACTTATAGTATTTCCTTTTTTAAAATAAAAAATGTACAACAATTGAAATAGAGTGCTTTATCTGATAAAATACGTTTTGTCCAATAATTATATTTATTATTAAAATTGGACACCTCATACCCAGATGCCTAAAAACATTTTGAAATGGTATAGTAAACTTACTTAGGTTATAACAGGAGGTGACCCCATGGCAAACTTAAAATCTGCGATCAAACGAGTAAATACTAATAATAAAAAGAGAGAACGTAATCAAGCTATTAAATCAAACATGCGTACTCATATTAAACAGGTTGAAAAATTAATCGAGGCAAATGATGTGGAAAATGCTAAAACAGCATTTCAATCAACTGCAAGAGTAATTGATAAAGCAGTACAAAAAGGTGTTATCCATAAAAACAACGGAAATCGCCATAAAGCACGTTTATCTCAAAAATTAAACAAAGTTACTGCATAATTTTTAAAAAAGCGATCAACTATGATCGCTTTTTTGTTTTAAGTATTTAAAATACATTAAACTCTTTCGTATGAAACTGGTTCCTTAATCAAATGATATAACAACATCTCAAATGCCAAATTTTTATCCATTTTCCCGGTCTTAATTGCCATATCCGTATTAGTCAATTCATTTATAATAGCAGATAATCTTTCTTCACTAAATGCTGCACTTCTTTTTGCAGCCAATTGAACTACATAAGGATGAACTTTGATTTCCTTTTGTATTTGCTGATTGGCAAATCCGTTTTGCTTTAGCAACTTCACTTGATATATAACTCTAAATTGATATGCCAGTAAAGCAATTAATCCTATCGGTTCTTCCTTTTGTTTTTCTAAATCTTTATAAATTTTTATTGCCGTATGTAAATCTTTTTTTAATACAGCATCTACAAGCTCTAATGCATTAAAAGTTAATGAAGAAGAAGCAACATTTTTGACTATTTCACCTGTAATCATTCCTTCTTCACCAACAAATAAAGCTAACTTCTCCATCTCTTGTTGAAGTAGATAGAGATTATTGCCAAATTCAGTTTCCAGTAAAAATAACGCTTCTTCTTCCATGTTAATTTTATATTGTTTTGCCATAAACTGAATCCATTTTCGTAATTCCTTATCTTTTATCGGATTACAATCAACAGTAACTGCTTTTTGTTTAAGGGTTTTTGTAATCTTTTTCCTTTCGTCTAACTTCTCAAATGCAGCGACGATAACAATGACAGTGAATTCTGCCGGGTTTTCTATATACGATTCTAATTTCTTTAGATCGTGATTGACTGAAATACTGTCGGGTTTTGTTTTTAAAAAAGTCGGTTCACTCAAAAAAAATAATTTCTTTTCATTAAAAAACGGAATTGTCTCAGCATCGACAATTATCTCCTGAATCGAGATGTCTGTTAAATCATATGTAGTTATATCTTCACTAATTTCCCTTGATAATACATGAGTAAGATTTTGTTTAAATTGTTCAATAAAATATTGTTCTGTCCCATACAGTAAATAGACAGGTTTAATTTGGCCTTTTCTTAGATCAGTGATCACTTGATTTAATGACGACATCACATTCATTCCTTTACAAGGTCGTTCACTGATAATAATAGCAAAATTCTTTCATTATTGATATAATTTAAGCACATACTATAATAAATTCATTAATCAGCTATGTGTATTTAGAACTTATTTGTTGTTACTAGATTTATTTCCTTTTTTATTTTATACTATGTACAGATACAGGAGGCGAAGAACATGAACGAATTTGAAAGAGATCCACAAGAAAAAAGTAATGATATTCCTCATGCAGCAGCTGGGTTTATTTATTCTTTTGTATTTTTTGTATTGATTTTTGCCATTGGAACAGTAATTAGTTTTATCAACTAATACATATGAAAACTTAAAAATGCTTATAAAAGCACTAAGCTTGTAATGAAACCTATTTCACTACAAGCTTTTTTTATTACGATTCATATACTATGTTTAAACTAGATCCTTGTATTGTCTCTACATTGCTATTCTTCTAAAAATGATTTAAAAATCCCGTTTGTGCCGATGAAATGATATTGAACTGCTCCTTGAAGATCAGTACGATATACAATCACAGCCTGCTCATTTAACGTTTGAAGCACTTCCTTTGTTGGATGTCCATAACGATTGTTCACTCCTGCCGAAATTAATGCATAGTCAGGCTTAGTATACTGAATAAATGCTGTATCTGTTGAAGTATTACTACCATGATGTCCTACCTTTAATACATCAATATGTAATTTTGGAAAGTAATTGATTATTGACCGTTCTGTCTCTTTTCCAATATCACCTACAAAGAGCCATCCTTTTCCGCCAAGGCTGGTATAAATGACAAGTGAATTTTCGTTTTCGTCATTTTTATCTGTTTTTGGTGATAGCACTTGAAAAAGTTGACCTTTTCTTTCTATTATTTCATTAAATTTAGCAATTGTCAGAGCAATTTGATGCTGATTTATTAAATCAATTTCCTCATATTGAAGAGCATGATATTCATTTATCACTACTTCATCAACCTTAATTTCTTCTAAAATATAACTCATACTTCCCGAATGATCTAGATCATTGTGACTCAGAAAAATAGTATCAATTTTATAAATCCCTCTTCCTTGCAAATACGGACGAATGATTTGTTTATACACTCTATCAGTCGGTGCAAAATCATGAAACGAAAATGAAGCACCTGCATCAATGATAAAAACACCTTTTCGATAAGGCAACTCAATGATAAATGCATCCCCTTGACCGATATCTAGCATAGTAACCGTCCCAACAGGAGAAAAGAAAGGTCGCAAAGATAGAAAGGTAAGAAGAGCGATTAAACATAATCCGTATCTAAATGAACGTATTAGCCGAAAGTTTTCTAAATTTACCATCATTAATACAAATAAAAGATAATAAATACAAACATAATAAAAAGGAAAATCACCAATTAATAAAGGATAGTTCAAATAAGAATCTACTTTTTGAATAAACCATAATACAATTTGATGGATGAAAATAAAAAAATCTTCCATAAAGTCAACTAAAGGATCTGGTAAAAATGATATAAATAGTAAACTAAACATGAACGGAATAACAAATAAAGAGAAATAAGGTACGACAATAACATTTAACAAAATTGACAATGGCTGAAAAATTAAAAAGTAATGTACCTGAAGAGGAAGGATTACCATTTGAGAAACAAAACTTATTTGGAAAATACGTTCTATATTAGACTTTGCATTTGCAATCCATTTTTGGGAAAGAATCAGACCAAATGTAACTGCAAAAGACAGTTGAAACCCAATATGATAAATAATATACTTATCGAATAAAACGAGGAAAAGGAATATGATACTTATTCCATCTGTATAGTTGATTTTAATTTTTGCTTTTTGAATGATTGAAATGAATAAGACCATCAAACTAGCACGCCATACAGACGGCTGTCCACCTGCCATTACAGCATATATTGGTAAGAAAATGATTAAGAACCAATTCGCTCTTTCTTTTGTAGTGATAGAGAAACGAACTAGCCCTACGTAAAGAATTGCTACAATTATTCCAATGTGTAACCCTGATATAGCTAATATATGTGACAGACTCCATCTTTGAAACAACTCAATTATTTCAGTATCTAGTAAGCTATCATCTCCAAGCACTAAAGCATGTAACCAAGATGCCGTCTCTGGATGTAATTTATCGCTAGTTAGCTTGATCAATTTCATACGAAAAGAATAAAGATATTCAAAAAAAGAATTATCTTCGCAAGATATGGAGTCTAAGGAATCTAATATTAACTGGTTGGTTATACCCTTTTTATGAAGGTATTGTTCGTAGTCAAATTGGTATGGGTTCCTTGCATGAGCAGGTCTTTCAAGCACCCCTTCGACTGTGCAGGTTGCACCATAACGAAGTGTTAGAAATTGATGTGCGTCTCTGTTCTCTTCAGCATCTAAAAAGTGTAAAACGAGGATAGGGTCTTTTCGATTTGTTTCTTTTAATATAAACTCTATCTTTTGTTCCGTGATTGTAACAGGACTATCAATTATACCAGTATATTGCTCTTTGACTTTATCCTCGGATAAAATAGAAAGGGTCGTTGGAGGGAGATAAAAATAGAAAAATAAAAGAGAAATAAGTGCCAAAGATAAGAGGGACATCGTTACTTTTTTACGATAAAATAAAAATAGAAGCCATACAATAAATAAACAAAATAAAAACAGATTTTCAGTATTTAAAGTAATTACACTTACAACACAACTAAATGCAATAACATACCAAAAGTTTTTAGCCATTCACATTCTCCAAAAGGAGCAGTAATCACCTCACTTGTCCCTTTTTCACGTTTATCACACAATTATTTGTACATCTTTTAGCTGTATCTTTTTTATTTGTACATTCGCTTCCTTAAATAACTGCATCGCCAACTCGTGATTCCGATAATCAGCTTCATAATACACTCGAGTTATACCCGCTTGTATAATTTGTTTGCAACATTGTAAGCATGGAAAATGAGTTACATATAGATCTGTATTATTTGTTGCAACACCGAATTTTGCACATTGGAGTAACGCATTTGCCTCTGCATGAACTGTTCGAACACAATGCCCGTCTACAATATAACATCCATCATCAATACAGTGATCTCCATCCGCAACACTGCCATTATATCCACTAGCAATAATTCGGTTTTCTCTTACAATTACTGCTCCAACCATTAATCTCGTACATGTACTTCTTAATGCAACTAAGCGCGCTTGCGCTATAAAGTATTGTTCCCAAGAAATTCTCTCCATTATTTCGTCTCCTTCTATTATTCGTTATGGAATAATGATATCATCTTTAAAGTTTTCCAATGTTTTTTCACCGATACCATTAATTTCTAAGAGGTCTTCTACTTTCTGAAATAAACCGTTCTCTTCCCGATAATCAATAATCGCTTGGGCTTTTGCAGGTCCAATTCCGTTTAATGTTTCAATTTCTTCTTTTGACGCTTGATTAATTCTGATTTTTTGACCATCGCTTCCACCTTGAAAATCAGTTACAGTAACTTCGTCTCCTTTTTTTGGTACGATAACAACCATTTCATCTTGGAGTATTTGCGATAAATTTATATTATTTTGATCTGCTTCACTTGTAAAATCTCCAGCTTCTTTAATAATATCAATCACTCTTGTGCCCTGAGTAATCTCATATACTCCAGGATATTTAACTTCCCCTTTAATATCGATCATCATCGTTTCATTTTGTTCATCTTCTTCTATTTCTTCAACAAATTCAAACGTATCTTTAAACTCTATCTCTTTCTCTACTTGTTTAATTTCTTTTTTTCTCACAAATAAAAAACCGACAAACAAAAATAAAACACTAATAAAAACAAGTACATTTTTTTTCGATAAAAAAGACAATAATTCTCACTTCCCTCCCAGTTATTGAATGAAAGATCACTATTATTATAAAGAGATACTATGCAGATGTAAAATGGATAAAAAAATAAAAATAGCTAAGAAGTAGAGATTCTTCCAGCTATTTTTGAACACATATAAAAATCCGTTCACTATTTTTTTCCGAAAATTGATTTTCTATTAAAAAATCACCATAAATATCTATTTTAGAAAATCCACTTGCTTTTAATAAGTCCTTATAAACATTTATTTCATAAACCTGCTGATGATGCGTTTCGTCAAATCGTGAATAATGCTGTTTATCTTTCTGAAAAAATGTTAAGTAATGATACATTTCTCCACGTTTCTCACCCTGTTCACATTCCCAAATATAAGCTATATCTTCGGTTACATCCGCAAATGTATGATTAATAAGCTTTTCTTCAGCATAGTAAATGCTATGAATATCGAAAATAAACATACCCTGTTCTGTTAAACTTGCATGGACACGTTTAAACACATCGAGTAAATCTTCTTTTTCCGTGATATAGTTTATAACATCACAGTAACTTACCATTAAATCAATTTTGTTAAATCCTTCCAAATCGCGGATATCTTGTTTTATCCAAGATATCTTTTTGTTGCGATTTAACGCCTTTTGAGCCGCTGCAGTTAACATCTCCGTTGAGTAATCTACTCCTGTTACATCATAACCCAGATCTGACAATCGGATTGCAATTTCACCCGTACCACAACCTAAATCCACAATTGATTTAATTTCTTTGTTACTTTGATGAATGAGAGCATTCGTAAAGTTCACCCATTGCTCATATGGCGCGTGATTCATTAACATATCATAAATATATGCAAATCGATTATAAGACATATTAACTGTTATCTCCTATAGATACTTCGCTCGCATCTCCCCAAAGTCTTTCTAAATTATAATACGTTCTTTCATCTTTATGAAAGATGTGACAAATGATATCCCCTATATCGATTAAAATCCAACGAGCTTGCTCAAATCCTTCGATTCTTTTTATTTCATGGCCCTTTTCTTCAAGTGATTCTTTAACTGAACGCGCAATTGCCTGTACTTGTCTTTCATTATTTCCGTGGCAAATGACAAAATAATCAGTAACTGGTGTTACATGTTGCATATTAAGTACAACACAGTTTTCCGCTTTACGGTCTTCACAAGCCTCTACTACGATTTCGAGTTTTTCTTTTAAGTTCACTTAATCGACCCCTCTCATACTATTCGTAAACTGATTATACGCTAAAAATGTGTCTGGATAGACTTTTATATCCTTATTTACTAAATGAATGATCGTATTTTTTAATACCTTTTGTGCAGCTAAATCAAGATCTTTATTTACAATTTCCCTTACCTCGTTCACACCTGGAAATTTCCTCCCCGGTTCAATATAATCTGCTACAAATACGATTTTCTCTAGCTTACTCATCTTTTCTCTAGCTGTCGTATGATAATATATTGCATTTAAGACGTCTTGATCCGTAACACCATAATCTTTTTCAACTACCCTTGCACCAACTGGGCCATGCCAAAGTTCTTTATTATAGTTAAAAAGTGTTTTTGGTAATTGATAGAAATAAATTGAATCTTTTAACTGATGTGTAGGATCACATTTTGCAATATCATGTAATATTCCCGCTAATGCAGCTTTCTCGGTAGATTCTTTGTACCTTTTTGCTAATTCTACTGCGGTTTCTTCTACTCTGAGTGTATGTTCATAACGAGCTATTTTTAATCTTTTTTTCACAATTTGTCGAGCCTCATTTAAATCCATATAATCGATGCTCCTTTATATATGAATATACTTGTTCAGGTACGAAAAAATGGATAGGCCGTTCTTCGATAATTCTTTGTTTTATTTCAGTTGAAGAAGTTTCAATTAATGGGATATTTACTTCAAGAATAGGATAATCTGTGCTTAATGTATATCCGGAACGTTTCACCCCAACAAATTGAATCAATTTTATTAGCTCATTAATTTCTTGCCAATGTGGTAAATATTCTACCATATCAGCACCAATAATAAAGTAAAACTGTATCATTGGAAAACGTTTTTTTAATTGTTTCACTGTTTCTATCGTATATGATTTACCTATCCGTTCCATTTCAATTGTATTCACTTTAAAATAAGAAAATTCTTTCGTTACTTCTTCTAACATACCAATCCGATGTTGATTAGACATCATCGCTTGCCTTTTGTGAGGCGGTTCATTCGTTGGAATAAACCAAATCTCATCTAAAGATAATGCATGCTTTACTTCATCAGCGATAATAAAATGTCCGATATGTGGTGGATCAAAAGTGCCGCCTAAAATACCAACTTTTTTCATCATTGCCTCTATCCATTTCTACTAACTATTATTCAGGTAATATTATGGTCTTGTTCTTCTCAGATTCTTTATATAATACGATATTATTCCCAATTATTTGGACTATTTCAGCTTCAGTTCCTTCAGATAATTGTTCTGCCACAACATGTTTGTCTTCAAGACAATTTTGTAAAATATTCACCTTTATTAATTCCCTTTTTTCTAAAACATCTACTATTTGTTCGATCATATTTTCATTCACACCACTTTTACCAACTTGGAATATTGGTTTTAAATGGTGAGATTTTGCACGTAAAAATCTCTTTTGTTTCCCTGATAACATATGAATCAACCTTCCAAAATAATTTGTAACTGCTCATCCAGTTTTTCCATTTCTGGTCTTGTATTCGTCCAAATTTCAAAAGCATACTGTGCTTGATATAATAACATTGTATGTCCAAAATGAATAGATCTATGTAAACTTTTTGCCTCTTGTAAAAATGCTGTCATTAATGGTTGATAAACTATATCACTTACGATGACATTTTCATTTACATTCGTCAAAGATATTATCTTTTTTTCTTCGTGAGGCTTCATTCCTACAGACGTAGTTTGGATGATAATATCGAATTCAGATAAAGTCTTCTCTGCCTCATTTAACGTAAGAACGTTACCAATTGTTTGATTGTCCAACAAGTTTTGAGCTTTTTCCGTTGAACGATTCGCAATTGAAACATTTCGGAATCCTTTATGAATTAGAGCATAATATATTCCTTTCGACGCCCCTCCAGCACCTAAAAGTAAAATTTTGAGATTATTATTTTTTTCTAGAGACGGGAATTTAGTTAAAAGAGATCGTACATAACCAGTTCCATCTGTATTATATCCAATCCACTTTCCATTTTTGCAAAGAACAGTATTGACTGCTCCAATTTGCTCTGCCTGTCCATCCAACTCATCAAGATAGTCTAAGATTTTTTCTTTATATGGTACTGTGACATTAAATCCGTGTAGATTTTTTGACTTTAATTGTTTTATCGCTTCTGAAAAAGAGCGATGACTGTCTATCTCAAAAATTGAATACGTACCTTCTATATTTGTACGCCTAAAAAACTGTTCATGGATCCATGGTGATAATGAATGCTTAATAGGATATCCGATTAACCCTAAATTATATTTCATGATTTTCCCCCTATATACTTAATTAAATGATTTACGAATTGAAACAGCGACACCTTTAGGAGCATAAGCGTTCACTGTTACTTCACCATTTAGAATTGTTACCCAGCCTAATCCTGGAAAAACGATATCTGTATATTCATCTGAGATACGGTATGAATTTTTTACTAATGGCGGTAATTCATTCAATGTTACCTCATCTGGCGGGGATAATAATTCGCCAACTTGTCTTTCATATAAAGAATCAGCATTTTCTAGTTTAGTTCGATGAATAGGTACTTCATTTGCAAAATAACAAACAAAGGTTTGCTTATCTCCTTTTACAAAGTCAAGGCGAGCTAACCCTCCAAAAAATAGTGTTTGACTCTCGTTTAACTGGTAATTTCTTGGCTTTATTTCTTTTTTAGGTGTGATAACTTTTAAATCTGTTTTGGACACATAATGTGCCATTTGATGGCGATTCATTATTCCTGGTGTATCAATAAGAGAACTATCGCGATCTAATGGAATTTTAATAAAACCAAGCGTTGTTCCCGGAAAATAAGATGTTGTAATTGCTTCTTTTACTCCAGTTGATCTTTTTATAAACTGATTAATAAATGTAGATTTCCCTACATTCGTTACACCAACAACATAAATATCTTTACTTTGACGACGGTATTCCATTTCAACTGCTAATTCATCTAGCTGGTGACCTATACTAGATGAAATTAAATAGACATCAACTACATTTATTCCCGCTTCTTTCGCTTTACTGAACAACCAATGTTTTAGCTTACGCTGATTTGTCGACTTAGGCAGTAAATCAACTTTGTTACCGACTAACAAGATAGGGTTTGCTCCTACAATTCTTGGTAAACTCTTTAATAATGTACCCTCAACATCGAATATATCAATTAGATGAACTACTAAAGAATCGGTAGTATTTATCGAACTAACCATATCTAGGAAATCATCACTTTCAAGAGCTACTGTTTCGTGTTTATTATAGTGACGGAGCTGAAAACATCTTTTACATAACAAATTATTCTTTTCCAATGAGGATTTAGGAATATAACCAATTTCCTTTTCGTTAATTGTTTGTAATTCAACACCGCAACCTTCGCAAATTAAGTTATTCTCCACCTGTCATTCTCCTCGTTAATTTACCTTTTCGGTAAAAGTAATTTAAAATAAGTCTTTCCATATTTCTGTTAAACTTCGTGATCGGAGCATCAGATTGCACAATAGGAACAACTAATATCGTATAAAATCCCGCACGGTTACCTCCAAGAATATCAGTAAGCAATTGATCACCGATGACAACTATTTCGTCTCGGTTTAATTGCATTTGTTCATTAACTTGTTTGAATGCACGCTTCAGTGGCTTATTTGCTTTAAATACAAAAGGGGTTTTCAATGGTTCAGAGAAAACAGTTACTCTATCCTCATTATTATTTGAGAAGATAGTAACTTTAATGTTTGCATCCTTCATTTTTTTTAACCAGTTAATTACTTCTTCCGTTGCATATTCTACATTCCAAGGAACGAGCGTATTATCTAAATCAACGATAATTCCTTTCTTTCCTTCAGTTTGTAAAAATTCAGGTGTTACATCAAAAATACTATTTACATGTTTATTAGGTAAAAATAAATTTAACAAATACTCACCTCAAGTAATTATAATACTACATAATCATTTGTATCTATTATAATATACTCTCACATTTTGTATATCTATGTCTATTATGTGCAAATCATATAAAGTGTTCGACAAATTTCACCGCTCTTTCAACTTGTGGATAACTTTATTAACATCAGAATCGTTGGTTCATCAATGTTACATGAGAAAATAAACAAATAACTAACAACTTACCTACAGCATAATGTGCATAAGTCACTGCTTGTTCAGCAATTCATTTCATGATAAATTAAATTCAAGATAATTTCGTGTAAAGGAGTATACGTATGGACTGCTTATCGGACAGATTGTTATTAGAAGCATATGAAAAAGCTAAACAATTGAAGTTAAATAGAGATTTCATTCAGATGATAGAAGAAGAAATAAATCGAAGAGCGATTCAACAAAAATAGACGATTTACTATTATTCTTTATTTTTTAAATGAATAGCTTTATACTAATTGTTATGATATATATTCTTTAATTTAGTTTAAATGGTTGTTGCAGAATGGAGGATCTCAAAGTAATGATTTTCGCAGTATTAGCACCGTTATTCATCGCACTATTTGTTCCATCGATCGGTAAGTTGAAAGATAAAATTCATACCGGCGTTTTTGTTTTTTTTGTACCCTTTGCAATATTTCTTTATTTTCTACAATTTATAGGGACAAACTTTACACCTCTTTCCCAAACATATAATTGGATACCTTCTCTACATATTAATTTCGATCTTTATTTAGACGGTCTAAGCCTCTTATTTGTTCTTCTTATAAGTGGAATTGGATCGCTTGTTGTGCTTTATTCCATCTTTTATTTAGATCGTTCTGAAAGATTGGGACAATTTTATGTTTACTTATTAATGTTTATGTCAGCCATGTTAGGAATTGTATTGTCGAATAACGTTTTTATCCTTTATACATTTTGGGAACTAACATCAATCTCTTCCTTCCTGTTAATTGGTTACTGGCATTTTAAAGAACGTTCCAGATATGGTGCTTTGAAATCAATGCTCATAACAATTTTCGGTGGATTGAGTATGTTTGGTGGATTTATCTTATTATCCGTTATCACAGAAACAACAAATATTCAAACAATGATTGAGAGAACGGATCTCATTCTAAATAGTGAATATTTGCCTTTAGCACTAGGTTTTATTTTACTCGGGGCCTTTACTAAGTCGGCTCAATTCCCATTTCATATCTGGTTGCCAGATGCGATGGAAGCGCCTACTCCTGTTAGTGCTTACCTTCACTCAGCAACAATGGTGAAAGCTGGACTTTATCTAGTTGCTAGATTTTTCCCGATTTTTTCAAATTACGAATGGTTCTTTATTATCGTAAGTATTTTTGGAATCATCACTTTATGCTGGGGTTCTTATATGGCCGTTAGACAAACTGATTTAAAAGCTATTTTAGCCTATTCTACAATTAGCCAACTAGGGATGATTATGGCAATGTTAGGATTTGGTACAAATATAGCTATTTTTGCTGCAGTTTTTCATATCTTGAACCACGCAACCTTTAAAGGAAGTCTATTTATGGTTGCAGGAATTGTTGATGTTCAAACTGGTACAAGAGATATTAGAAAACTTGGTAAACTATTTACACTTATGCCGATCACAGCTACATTGGCATTATTTGGTACCTTTTCAATGGCCGGTTTTCCACTTCCCTTTTTAAATGGCTTTTATAGTAAAGAATTATTTTTTGAATCAACAATAGGATTGCAAGCAGGTTCAAGTTCGATTTCGGCGATACTTGCATCAATCATCCCCTATCTAGCAGTCATAGGGAGCATTTTTACATTTGTTTATTCTATGTATTTATTTTTTGGAGTTTTCGGAGGCAAGAAAACAAAAGAAGTGTCTTTACCTTCCAAACCAAAAGAACCGCGAATTGGAATGTTAATTTCGCCAATTATATTAGTTCTTGGTGTTATTACTATTGGTCTTATCCCAAATTCTTTTAATCAGACATTTTTAGCTCATGCTGCAGCAAGTATCAGTCCTACAGCTAATGTCGAAACAATTGCTTTTTGGCATGGACTTTCAACACCATTTATAATGTCGTTAATTGTCGTTTTGATTGGAACAATTTTAGCATTAACTAGAAAATCATGGGCAACTATTTATAACATATTCCCAGGAAGATTAAGCTTCAACCATGTTTATGATTCATCAATAAAATCGCTTGATAAACTCAGTAATAAAACTACAAACACGTATATGACAGGATCATTGCGACTTTACATGATTATTATTCTTGGAGCACTCGTGACTTTTTCATTTATTTTTATGTATAACACGGATGGATTTTCAATTGACTTTACTGATTTAGCTTCCATTACTACAATTGAAATCGTTGTGGTCATTGCAATCACTGTAGCTGCAATCGGAACATTGTTCTCGAATCATAATGTTGCTGCCATTTTAATCCTAGGGATAACAGGTTATGGTGTTGCTATATTATTTGTTTTATATAGAGCCCCAGATTTAGCACTAACTCAACTAGTGATAGAAACCATTACGATGGCTTTATTCTTATTATGTTTTTACCACTTTCCGCGACTTACTAAACGTAATGAATCAAAATCAACGATTACATTTAATCTAATTGTTTCAATTGGTTTTGGTCTTTTAATGACCATGATTGGGATTTCAGCACTAAGTAGTACATGGTTTGATAAAATATCGGAATATTTCATTGAAACATCGCTTCCAGTTGGTGGCGGGAAAAATATCGTTAACGTTATATTAGTTGACATGCGTGGAATTGATACCTTGTTCGAAATTGCTGTTTTAGGTCTTGCAGGACTTGCAGTATTTGGCCTCATTAAAGTTAGAAATAATAAGGAGGCAAAATAATGGAATTTATCATTTGTATTTTAGCCGGGATTCTTTTTGCAACCGGAATCTATAATTTATTACAAAAGCAGTTATTGCGGATTGCGATTGGCACTGGATTGGTCTCACATGCTGCTCATTTATTTATTTTGACAATGGGGAAATTAAAACGAGGACAACCACCGGTTATCCAAGAGGGAGTAACACAGTACACGGATCCACTGCCTCATGCATTAATTTTGACATCCATTGTCATCAGTTTTGGAGTAACAAGTGTGGTACTTGTGTTAGCTTATCGGACTATCAAAGAAAATAATACGGATAACATGGACCAATTGAGGGGTACTGAATATGAGTAATTTAGCTGTCTTACCTATTATTATCCCGTTATTTGCAGGGATTTTAGTAGCTTTTTTCCATAATAAATTAAGCATTGCACGATTTATTTCAAAAGTACTTATTTTAATTAATCTAGCGGTTACTGCCTATATTGCAAGTGTAGTATTTGAATCCGGTAGTATCATTTTAGAAACTGGTAGTTGGCCAGCACCATACGGCATCATTTTTGTTGCTGATCCACTGTCTATATTGCTCGTTGTGACAACCAACATTTTATCTGTTGCTTGTCTGTTTATTGCACCAAAATTAGTTTCTGATCAAAAGGAAAGCTATTATTTTTACACGTTTACTTTTTTATTGATCAGTGGAGTTTCTGGTGCATTTCTGACTGGCGATTTATTTAACCTTTTTGTATTTTTTGAAGTATTATTAATGGCTTCCTATGGGTTAATTGTTCTTGGAGGAAATAAAACACAACTAAGAGAATCGTTAAAGTATGTTCTAATTAACTTGTTTTCTTCCGTTGTTTTTGTTACGACAGTAGCTTTTTTATATGCTGTAGTTGGTACAGTTAACATGGCGCATATTGCTGAACGAGTACAGGAAGTAGATCAGCAAGGTATTTTAACAACAATCGGTATTGTATTATTTTTCGTATTTGCTACGAAAGCAGCATTATTTCCGCTTTATTACTGGATGCCACATTCCTATATTGTACCTAATCCGGTAGTTTCTGCATTATTTGGAGCACTTTTAACGAAGGTTGGTATCTATTCCATCCTTAGAATATATACATTGATCTTTGATATAAACATGGATATGACGAAAACCTTTTTCATTGTAATTGCTGGCCTATCAATGATATTTGGTGTGATCGGTGCTCTATCAACGACAAATATTAAGTTATTGATTGCATATAATGTAATTCCATCTATCGGATTTATCTTATTAGGACTGGCACTTTTCAATGAAAGTGGATTAAGCGGATCTGTGTATTATTTAATTCATGATATGATTATTAAAGCGGCTCTCTTTTTAATCGTCGGGGTAATTGCTTATGGAGCTGGAACATCAGATCTCCGAAAAATGGGCGGCCTAATTCATGAATATCCGAAGTTGGGTTGGATTCTTTTTGTAGCAGCGTTTGTCTTGGCTGGTATACCACCTTTCAGTGGGTTTATAGGAAAATTACTGCTCTTAGAAGGAGCGTTTCAATCCGATCATGTCATTATAGCTATTGTAGGATTACTTACTAGTTTATTAATTCTCTACTCTGTAATGAAAATATTTATATATGGATTCTGGGGAGAGAAAAAAGAAAACTTTGTAAAAAAACAAATGACTGGAATGCTGTTTCCGATTGTATTTCTCTTATTTTTCTCTGTACTATTAGGGGTTGGTGCAGAATTCATTTACCCTTACATTGAAACAACAGCCAATTATTTACTTGATCCAGAAATCTATATAAATTCTGTTTTAAAGGAGTAAAGAACTTATGACCTTTCAAATAGTAGTGAACGTAATTATATCCTTTATGTGGATGTTTTTAAGTGAAAGTTATACATTCACCACCTTTCTTTTTGGATATATATTAGGTGCACTGTTACTCTTACTTTTAAATCGGTTCTTCCCAAGCCGTTATTATTTAGCACCAATTTATAAAATGATCGTTTTATTTCTTATTTTTATCCGGGAATTGATTTTATCAAATATTGATATAGTTAAGATAGTTTATAAAAGAAAACCGGATGTCGAGCCTGGAATATTTGCTTTACCAATTGATGTAAAGAAAAATTGGGAAATTACATTGCTTGCCAATCTCATTACGTTAACTCCTGGAACATTGTCAGTTGCTATATCGGATGACCAATCCAAAATTTTCATACATGCGATGCATATTGATGATATTCAGGAATCAATTAATGATATAAAAAACACATTTGAAAAAGCTATAATGGAGGTGACAAAATGATTGAAGTGTTACACCAAGTTGAAGAACTACTGCATATAGCTGTTATTATCTGTTTTGTCGGTATTGCTTTATCACTCATTTTGCTCATCTATCGTGTTTTAGTAGGTCCGTCAAATCCCGATCGAGCAACGGCATTAGATGTGATCGGTGTATGTTTAATGGCAACTGCAGCGTTAACCTCTATCTTATTAGTCACAACAAAGCTGAATGATGTTATCTTATTAGTTGGCATACTATCATTCATCGGCACATTAGCTTTGGCAAAATATATTGAAATGGGTGTTATCATTGAGCGAGATCGAGATCTTGATTAGCATTATTATGAATATAATAATTATTTTTTTACTGCTATTTGGTACATTTTTCATTTTCTCAAGTGCTCTTGGTATTATACGGTTTCCTGAAGTATATACTCGATTGCATGCTGCAACGAAAGCACCTACTTTAGGTATTATAAGTATATTACTAGCTGCATTTTTATTTTTATACGGATCTCATCAATTAGTAAGTGGAAAATTACTATTAGCAATTGTTTTTATTTTGTTATCTTCTCCTGTAGCCGGACATATGTTATCTCGAGCTGCACATAAAAGTGGTATTAGCCCTTTCTTAAGACATCGAGAAGATGAATATGAAAACTATCTAAAAAATAAAGAAGGTTAAAGACCTATTCAGAAGACTTATTTTATAAGTCTTCT